>JALSPX010000246.1 GCA_026985755.1 Sulfurovum sp.
AGTAGTGGCAAATCACCCAACAATGGTACTTTACTCACTCTAGTTCCTGTTTTAGATGAGATGAGTCCACCTAAAATTGCATGTTGACCATCTTTTACTTTAATCACTGAGGCAATCTGTCTTTTAATCAAATCTGGTGGAATAGTTCGAGCCGTACCATCACTTGCAACTGCATTTACAGTGTCTGAGATAGATGGATTTATTTTTAAGGTTATCATGCCATTGCTATCAATTTCAGGTGTAATATCTAATAAAATACCTGCAAAAACTGAATCGACTACATCACCTTGTGCTGCGACTGCACCACCACCTGAGCTGGCTGTACTTGCTGATTGAATCTTATAAAAAAGTTGTTTACCTACAGAAATAAGTGCAGGTTGATTATTTAATGTCATGACTCTTGGGCTTGAGATAGATTTGACATCTCCCTGTGTACCTAAAAACTTGACAAGTTCTGATATTTTTGCATGACCTTTAATATCTATCAATCCTGCACTACTTGCAAGTCCTGAAGAATTAAATTTAACATCACCAAAAGTACCATCTTCACGTTCGAGTTTGTATTCAGAGATATTACGCTGTGCAACATTTAAAGTATTGATCGTAAAATTTTGTAGCTTATAGAGTTGAGACCAGTCAACTCCTGTGGTTGAACTGTCGTCAAATGTTACACTGAGTATACGAACATCAATCAAAACTTGTGTTTTAATCTGCTTTGTTAATGTACGTATATATTGTGCTACCCTATTAATCTGACGTTCTGTACCTGTTACTGTTACCATGCCTGCTTCAGCATTTACAATAGGTGCCAAAGGATTATATTCCCACACCTGTCCATCAGGACCTGTCCAACCATCTCCTGATTTAACATAATGTGTGCTACCATCAGCAGCACCAATAAGTATACGCTGTATCTCTTTTTCAACGGTTTGCCAAAATTTAAACTCATCATTGCTCTCAATAGAAATGCCTGTTTTACTGCCATTTGTCCCACCTTGACTTTTTGCACTAACACCTGATGAATTATTGGAGTTTGCTACTGTCACATGTGCATTACTTTTACCAACTCTTTGTCCTGAAATATAGTGAATACGGAATGTTCGTGTAATGAGATATGAGATAATCAACTTATTACCAGTCAGTGTATAGTGAAGGTCATTGTCTTTAAGTATCGTATTCAAAAAGCCCTTAAATGTACTGTTTTTCAGTTTGACATAATAGAGCTTTTTATTCATTCTTTTTTTTGCTGCTTCATCTTTGACCGTTACTGTAAGTCCACAAGTATCTGCCAGATTATCAATCACATCACCAATAGTCAACTTGCTATCAATGGTCACTGAAAATAACTTACTCGAACACTCATTTGCTTGCACACTATGTGTAAGAGTAACAAACAACAACACACTAAAAAGCTTACGCCCCATATTTTTTACATTTTTCATACTTATTCCCGTCCTTTTATCATGATAAAGCTTTCTCTTTCTTGATGAAGAAATAACTTTTTAATTCGATTTTCATTTCGCAATACAACACCTCTTTTTCCTATATATTTCAGTGTATATCCTCCTATATCATCACCGACACTTTTCCAAGCATCATTGATATATGCCTTTTTATTTAAAATAGCATGTAGTGCAAGCTTTGTCTCTTCTGATTTTGTTGGAACAACCATAGTTGTTACATTATCTTCTTTTTCCATCACTACAAAGGGCTCTTTAGTATTTTCAAGTGTCTCTAGCTTTATACCCTCACGTTTTTGATGGATTTTGCTAACCATATCACGAATTTGATTCATGGATAAATCTGCATATGCCCATGATACAAATACAACAGGTAGTATATATAATTTTTTCATTAGTGATTTATCCCCCATACTGATATATTGATATCTGCTAAAATATCTGAAGAATTCGCATCAGGTGAAAATTTTGTACCATATATGTCTGTCACCAAAGTATTTTGTTCCAAGGCATTCATAAATTTTACTATGCCTTTATAGTCACCTTTTGCACCTACCGCAATTTCTAAAACATATCCAAAGCTACCATTATTGTCTACATAATGATTTGAAATATATTCTATATCCACATTATTAATTTCAGCCTTATCCGTAATAGAATTTAAAAACCTAGACCATGATTTTTGATTAAAAAGCATATCTGAGAGTTGATTAAGATTGTCATTGATAAATGTGATTTTTTTCTTGGTTTTAACAATTTTATCTTTTTTACGTATGATTTCCTGGTCAAACTTTTTTACTTTGTAGTCACGATCACCACCCACGGTAATTGAATTGAGATACATCTTATTATCTTTAATACTTTTTTCTATGGATTTTTTGGTCTTTTCACTTTTCTTATACATACTCTCCGTATATGGCAAGAGATAAGAATAGGCTAAATATGAAATAACCCCAGCTACGCCAAGAATCACCAACCACTTTTCGCTCTCTTTTTTAGGAGCAAAATACGCATCAAGTTGTTCTAATTTATCTTCTATAAACTTCATCGTAAATCAACCTTTAATATACCTTTATAATAACTACTCTCAGGATCTTTTTCAATTACTTCAATATCTATTTGATTGATTTCATCAAAGTGATTATCTGAAATATATTTAATAAGTTCAGTAAACTTTCTATCACTAGCACTTACTACTGAGATATATACCTTATTTTCTTCACTTGCTAACATCTCTACATTCACATCAAATGCAGCCAACTCCTCTGCTATTGTATAAAATATAGCCGATTTTAATCGATAATTTACTTTTTTGTCATAAATAGATGTAAGTGTTTTTGTTTTTGCACTATATATCGTAGTCAGTTTGTCTATCTTCTCATCCAAGACTGCTATTTCTTTTTGTTTTGCTCCAAGTATTTTTTTATACTTAGATGCCTCTTTCTGAAGCTTTTCATCTTCTCCCTTCATAAGCAAAATCTTTGTATCATTGATATAGGATCCAATGAGATTTGTTAATGGCCAGGCTAAACCTAATGAAATTGCTGCAAATGTTGCTATCAAAAATTGTCCACCTGCACGATTTACAAATGCAGGGGCACGTGGATACATTGTCAAGTTTACCAATGCTTCTTCATCTTCCATATAGTCAAAAGAAGAAAGTAGCATCATATATTGCAGTTGATCTATATACCATTCGTCATTGTTGATATTATAGTTAAAGTTTAAATCTGAAGATTGTAATCCTAAGTAGTTTTGACTATATTCATCTAAACCTATAATCGGACCTTGTACTGAACCTATATACATTTGGTCAATATTCTCTAATTGGAATGCACGTTTAGCATAAATAATAATATCATTAATGGTGATAAATACTTCACCAAATATTTTCATAAAATTTTGTTGATATTCATTATTCGTAGTTTTAAGACCTTCAGATTCCAAAACAGTGAAAAATTCTTTTTCATCAATTTTTTCACCAACAATTTCACAATATTTATCATAAATTTGTTCCAATGAAAAGTCTATCGATTTTGAATAAAGATATTCACCATCTTTATAAATGGTTACAAACGCATCATGCTTTGTAAAGTATAAAAAACCATGTGTCTCACTGTCTGATAACAACTCTCTTTTATATAATGTCTTATAAAGAAGTGGTGCGGGTACAATTAAGTCTATATACTTAATTTGGTTTTTAATAGGCAGAAATAATTCATCTAATACATGTGGCTCTGCCACAAAAATATGAAACTCTCTCTCTTCTGCATCATGATGAACTTCACGAGACGAAATAACATATTCATTTGCCTGATCAAGTCCCAGTTCTTCATACGCCTTAATATCAAGAATATCAGGGATATCCTCTTCAGGGATACTTCTGCTTAATGAAACTGTTGTTGAGATAATATCTTTATTACTCAAATACGATGTATTAAAGTTGGTTTTATTGAAACTCAATTTCTTTAATGCACGGAATGTGTCATTTTTAAATTGATACTTTTTGTCTGTATACGCATTAATAGTAACAATGTTTCTTACAGACGATTGTGACTTCTGTGATGATTTTTTTGTCAAAAACATACTAACTTCCTTGCTTGTTGAACAATTATATATGTTATAATATTAAAAGTATCTTACAAAATTAAAATTTCTTTAAATATCATCTATTTTTGTTTGCTCAACGATTTTAAATCGTCTCTGAGAATTTTACTATAAAAATGTCAAAATCTATACTAAATATCCAAATTCTTCTAAACCATCTCTATTTTTACTCCAACCTTTTTTTACAGAAACATGCAAATCTAAAAAGATTTTTTTACCTGAAAAAATTTCCATCTGTTGTCGTGCCACTTTACCAACACGTTTGATACCTTCACCTTTTTGCCCTACTATCATGCCTTTTTGAGTCTCTTTCTCTACGACTATCGTGGCATATACAGTATCTAGCGTATCTGTTTCATCTATTTTTTCTATGGTTACATCACTCTCATAAGGTATCTCATCACTTAGATTTTCAAAAATAGATTCACGTATGAGTTCTTTATAGATATCACGTATATTATCTGTAGTCAATATCTCGGTATCAAACAAAAATGGAGATTCAGGTAAATGCTTTGAAATTTCATCAAGTAGTTGTCTTTTCCCTACCTTTTTATTGACAGAAAATGGAATTATCGCTTCAAATTTATCTTGATACTTTTGATACTCTCCTAGTTTTTTAAGAATATCACCTTGTTTCACATGATCAATCTTCGTCAAAAGTACGATATGTTTAGTCCCCTTACGCTCAGCCATTTGTAAAAACTTTTCATACTCTGTAAGCTTATCCGTAATAGGTGCAAGAAATACAATCAAATCGGCATCCCCTATAGCCTTCATCACCTCATCCATCATAAATTGATTAAGTAACTTCTCTTTTTCATGAATACCTGGCGTATCAACAAATATAATCTGAGACTCTTTACCATACATATCTTCATGCATGACTATGATATTCATACGTTTACGCGTAGCTTGTGCCTTTTTAGAAGTCATTGCAAGCTTCTCGCCTACCACATGGTTAAGCAATGTACTTTTCCCTGCATTTGGTCGCCCCACAACTGCTACAAATCCTGCCTTAGTATCTACTGCTTCTTTTTCATGGTCAAACATCATTTCTCATTTCTCATTATAAAATATATCGCGTTGTATCCTCATCTTCTACCACATCACCAATTTTTTCTTTTATCAGTGCTTCATCTACTACTATCTTCTCACCACTGTGCTCATCAGCAGAAAAACTTATCTCTTCTAAGATACGCTCCATCACAGTATGTAAACGTCTTGCACCGATGTCTTCTGTTTTTTCATTGGCCTGAAGTGAGTACGATGCGATAGCTCTTAAGGCACCCTCATCAAACGCAAGTTCTACATCTTCGACTGCCAGAAGTGCTTCATATTGCTTAATCAATGAATTATTTGGTTCTGTGAGTATACGATAAAGTGTCTCCTCATCCAAGCTATCAAGCTCTACACGTAGAGGAAAACGACCCTGAAGCTCTGGCATCAAGTCACTAGGCTTTGAGACATGAAAAGCACCTGCGGCGATAAAGAGAATATGATCTGTTTTTACCATGCCTAGTTTTGTATGCACAGACGAGCCTTCTACAATAGGAAGAAGGTCTCGTTGCACACCTTCTTTACTAGGGTCTTGACGTCCTTGTGAGTTGGCTGAGACTGCAACTTTGTCTATCTCATCTAAAAAGACGATACCACCCTTTTCTACTTTTTCAAGTGCTAAAGATTTTAACGCCTCTTCATCGAGCAACTCATCACTGGCTTCTGCTTCTAAAATTTTCTTTGCATCTTTAACAGAGACTTCTTTCTCTGGTCCTTTTTTTCCCATACCACCCAATACTTTTACAATACTCTCTTGTACCTGTATCATCTGTGGGGGGAGTCCTTCTTCTGGCATTTGAGGATTGTTTGGCATATGTATTTTAATTTTTAAATGGTCAAGCTCACCTTTGGAAAACTTCTCTTGCATGCGTGCAAAACTTGCATCATATTCAGATTGTTTTTGTTCACTCGCACCAGAGGGCAATGGTGGAAGCAATTTTTCGATGATTTTATTCTCAATGTAGTTTGCTATTTTCTCTTTGTTCTTCTCATTTTCTGCTTCACGTACTATCTGCATAGAAGTAGCTGCCAAATCACGTATCATCGACTCGACATCACGTCCTACAAAACCCACCTCGGTATATTTACTCGCTTCGACTTTGATAAACGGTAAATTCATCATTTTTGCAAGTCGTCTGGCTATCTCAGTTTTACCCACACCTGTACTACCTATCATCAGTATATTTTTAGGTGTGACATCTTGTTGCATATCTTCACTTAGTTGCATTCGCCTATAGCGATTACGTAGAGCCACCGCAATCGTTTTTTTTGCATCATTTTGCCCTATCACATATTTATCTAAATAACTTACTATTTCTTTGGGGGTCAGATTTTCCAATTTTATGTTCCTTCTTCTTTTTCTAATCAAAATGATTTTAGAGTTCCAATAATTTTATATTTTTGTTGGTGTAGATACAAATATCACCAGCAATTTCCAGTGATTTTTGCACCAACTCTTTTGGGCTCAAATCTGCATGTCTATCCAAAGCACGTGCAGCAGAAATAGCATAGTTTCCTCCAGATCCAATCGCTGCAATTTTACCGTCTTCTGGTTCTACAACATCACCTGTTCCAGAGAGTATAAAGATATGTTTTTCATTAATCACAATCATCATCGCTTCAAGTTGGCGTAGCTGTTTATCTTTTCGCCACATCTTAGAAAACCCAATCACAGACTTGAACAAATCACCTTTTTTCTCAGCAAGTATTGTCTCAAACATATCAAAAAGGTTAAAGGCATCTGCTGTACTTCCCGCAAATCCAGCTAATATTTTACCATCATAGAGTGTACGAATTTTTGTGGCATTGCCTTTAAGCACAGTATCACCGAAACTTACCTGTCCATCTCCACCTATTACTGCTTTTCCATCAGACTTATAGCCTAATATCGTTGTAGCATGAAACATTAAACACCTACCACTTCTATTTTAAGTGTCGCATGAATGCCATGTCCGAGTTTTGCATCAACTTCATGTATCCCTGTAGATTTTAACGCTTTTTTTAGATTAATATTTTTTTTATCTAATTCTATATTGAGTTGTTCTGCAACCGCTTCAGAGATATCAGTATTCCCAACTGATCCCTGTATCCCTACAGGTGCAGTTGGTTTTTCTATTTTTATTGTTGAAGCTTCGAGGGTTATTTTCTCTGCTTCTAGCCTTGTGAGTTCATCTTTAAGTTCTTGTTCTTCTCTACGCTTTTGTGCTTCCCAACTCTCTATCACATCAGGTGTAGCCAATTTTGCCAATCCTTTACCTATGAGAAAATTTTGACCATAACCATCTTTTACTTCTTTTATTTCACCCGCTTTTCCAAGTGTTTTTACATCTTTTATCAATAATACTTTCATTTCATTATCCTTTTGTAGATATTTATTGGGTATGATTTTAACCAAATTTAACTAGACATTTGTTAAATTATGTTTATATTTCACGGTAAATACATACTAATATGTTAAAGTTTAACATATTTATAAAATGGAGAATTGTT
>JALSPX010000247.1 GCA_026985755.1 Sulfurovum sp.
ATAGAATATGATAGATTTTTCATTACCATGTTGCTTGCCATGTTGTCCATGTACTGATGGTGGGATGATTGTATGCACAGAAGATGGGGTACTTAGTGCATTAAGCAGTGTGGCACTCCATTGTCCATTTCTTTTTTTCATGGCATAAGAGAGTAGTCTATTGTGCTCTCTATCTGGGATGACAAAGTGTGTATCATCTAGCCATTGTGGATGCCCAGTAGAGGTAGTATCAGCCGTATCACCTACACTTAAAAGCAGACGATCTGTTCTCGCATCAATCACAGCTCCCATAGTTTTATTTTTACCAGATACTACAACCAAATCAGTATTTTTGTTGTGCTCTAAACTTCTAGGATAAAAAGGTAAATTAATACTTTTTGTGATTGTATTGGTCTTTGCATCTAGGACATCAATCACATTACTCCCACGGTTATCTATATAAAATTTAGATACCACACCATTAAGTTCTATACTCTCTGCAGCATACGTAATCTCATGTCCTGTAGGTACTTGTGCTATGAGACTCATATTATCTACATCAACAATATCAATAAGATTGTTTAATTTATCACCAAAGTATGCTTTGGTTTTTGTAGGAAGCGTCTCATTTTTGACAGGTACCATTATCGCAATATTGTCAACTAGAACAGGAGCATATATTTTTGTTTTATCATGTCCTGAAGCACTTACTAAAAGTGTTGTTGCGATGAGTGAAAGTGTTATTTTCTTTATCATTTTAATTCCTTATGTTAAATATTATATGGAATAATAATAAAGGTTTGTTAGTCCTTTGTTAGTAGTGAGATATCTAAGCGTACTATCACTAGATTATTTTCTACTTCAAAGTACTTAGTGATATGTAGGGTCTCGCACAACTTAGCCACAATATGTAGACCAATGCCCAAGCCTCTTTCACTCTCTTTATAAAAGCGTTCAAAGACACTCTCTGGATGTTTGACCCCATGGCTGGTATTGCGGATAGAGAGAGATTTTTGAGTTAAGGCAATATCAATCTTGCCATCTTTGGTATTGTACTTACAAGCGTTACTCAAAAGGTTATAGACAATCCGACTCATAGCCTGTTTGTCTGTATGTATAGATACAGTATCTAAGTCTATCTGCCAATCTAAATGAGGATAAATAGGCTTAAAAAAAGCAATTTGCTCTTCTATAATACTCTCTAAGGAAAATAGCTCTGTGGTGTGTTTTTGTTCTCTAAGATACGCATCTAAATTTTGATGTAGCATCGCGATAGTATTGGTAGCACTACGGATACTTTCTAACTCAACATTCTGTTCTTTTATCATTTTAAGATTGATGAGTATAGAGGTCAAAGGTGTATTGAGATCATGGATAATATCTTTGATAAACTCTTCTAATAAATGCAAAGCACTACGCAAAGGCTGTAAGGTATATCGTGCTGCAACAAAAGAGAGTGCCATAGCCACAAATAATAGCAGTATAAAATAGCCCAAAAGTGTACTTTGCATCTGTGATACACGTGATAGATAGGCATCTTTTGGGTACCATATTTTAAGCAACTCATCTTCAGTATCAGGAAAAGGTACCAAGATGTATAGTTGTGTATCATCTTCATAAAGTTCATAGGTTTGCTGATGTCTATCTCTATCGACAATATCGATATCAAAACGTTTATCTTTGAGTGTCAAACTATAGTTTTTCATTTCCAAAAAAAGACTATGTCTGATATGCCTCTTTTCATCACTGTTGTAATGATAAAAAACAAAAAACAAAAAAAGTAACATCATCGCTAAAAAAAGTACAAAACTTTTAAAAAATGACTCTTTTTCAGAAAATTTGATAGCCCACTCCTCGTACAGACTTTATCTCTAAACCTGTACTTTTTTTAAGTTTTGCTATATGAAAACGTAATGCACCATTATTGTCCGTATCAATGTATTCCATCAATTTCTCTTTAGGCACCAAATCAGGGTAGTGTCTGAGTAATTGTACAAAAATACCTTGCTGTATCTCTCCCATTTGACAGAGTATATTTTCATAGTAGATTTCTTCTGTATCTACGACTAGTCTATAGCCTTTTATCTCTATACTTTTTTTTAGCTGTGCCGTTTTTGCCTTAATACGCACCAGTAACTCTTCCGGGTCAAAAGGCTTTTTGACATAATCATCCGCCCCGGCTATGAAGCCTTGCGTGACAGACTCCACATCTATCTGTGCAGAGATAATGATAGTCGGCGTAAAATCATCTGCCTCTCTAAGCCCTGTCAAAACATCTAGCCCATTTACTAAAGGTACATTGATATCAAACAAATACAAATCATACTGTGTATCATAACTCAAATCAATCGCTTCTTCGCCCTCTTTTGCCCAATCTACCTCGTAACTCTGCGAGACAAGATATCTCTGAAGAGAGGCACCTAGATTTGCATCATCTTCTAATAGAAGTATCTTAATCAAAATCCACACCAAACTGTAGGTTGAACAAATGATCAGATGCACCTTCACTCAAGCCTAAACTATAACTAGCCAATAGATAATATCTCTCGCTCAAACGCAGCGTATTTTCCCATGTAAGGGCATGATATGCGTTCGTATCTACTGTATTAGCCGTAGAGAATTGATAAGATAGCCCTGTCAAATATGTAGCTGTTATTTGTTGTGAGTAGCCTAGAGAGAATGTATGATAGTTATGGTACTTCTGAAGTGCACTGTCTTCTGGGAGTGTATAACTATAAAAAAAAGAAACGTATCTATCGCTATCGAAACTATGTATCATATTTAACGTAGCATAGTAATCGTTCTGAGCACTAGAATACTTCATTCCTAGAGCTACATTCGCCTCAACCTCATCCCAAAAGTTTTGGGTATGTCCAATACTCATATAGAGTGTTTGTAAATCTTCATCTGGTAGAGCGTTAATATCTCTAAAGGTAGATAGCGATATATCCCATTTTTTATAGGTATATTGTATCGATATACGAGCATTGCTGAGTGTGGAATTATTTGTATCTACGGCTATCATCATACCTGTCTGTAAAGACCAACTGCCTGGATATCCTTTACCTTCTTCACAGCCATCTTCATCGACCAATTTATCAAAAGGTGTATGAGGACAAAGATCTATACTGTCTTCTACACCATCCACATCATAATCGCTATAGGCATGTAGTAGACTTGCCCATACTATCATTCCAATCCACACTATGCTCTTCATATACAGTCTTTACTTGTGATAATGATGACCTGGCTTTGGTTGATGTTTATTTCTACGATGCTTCAAACGTTTAGATTCACACATACCTGTGTGTTTCGTATTATGAGTATGATGCAATCCAAAACCTATAGTTGGATGGCTATGAAAGGCTTTTCGTAAATTTATCATTACCTGGTTTCGTGTCGCTTGCTGTGTAGCTCTTAATTTAAGTTTTAATGCATTTATCAACACCCGCCGTTTCTCCACAGGTGCCTGCTTCACTGCACTAATAAGTTGTTTGACTGTTTGTATATCTGTAGTATGTTCTCTGGCAAATAGATAATATGGCAACAGTACTACAAATAGCATCATATATTTGATACGCATGTATATACTCCTTATGCCATATTTTAACCTATCATTGTTAGTAGGATGTTAGCATGATTTAGTTTATATAATGCCTATATTAATTTTAAAATTAATCCTATAACGGTATCGGCACAAAAGTCAATATATCATCCATTTGTATAGGTGCCCATTTCACTACAGGATTATTGGGGTTTTGTACTACAGTAAACTGTCCCATCATACCATCATCTTCGTGTTCTAAAAAGTGACAATGATACATGTATCCATTTTTAGAATCTATATAGTCTTCCATCTTTACAATCACCTTTACCGAACTAAAAGGTGGAACATGTACAACATCCTTATAGCCTTTTTCATTGGCTGATACATTGGCACTGCTTCCATCACGTTCTATAATTTGAAAATGTGTTGCATGTATGTGAAAATTATGTTCCATTCCCATACTGTTAGTAATATTCCATATCTCTACACTATTTATAGGCACTACTTCATCAATACGATTTATATTCATCGTTTTGCCATTAATTGCCATATGTCCATTAGGACCTCTACCTATTCTATTCAATACAAAATTGCGTGTCCTTTTAGCTTTTGATAGAGGATATCTTACCAAAGTATTGAGCTTAGATGGAATTACATTCACTCCTGCGGATGCACTGTTAATATTGATGTTCATCATATCAATATTTTGTCTATTTTCTTTTAAAACAATACTACTACCTAAATCTCCACTAAAATTGACAAGAATTTCAGCCCGCTCACCAGGTGTTAACAGTAAATGATTTAAGGTCACAGGTTTTTCTAGCAACCCACCATCTGTGGCAATTTGCTTAAAACTTCTACTATCTGAGAAGACTAAATCATAAAGACTACTATTAGAAGCATTGAGTACTCTAAATCGTATCCAACTATCTTTTACATTCACATACGGAGTAATAGCACCATTGACTAACATTGTACTGGATGTATAGCCTCTCATGATTTCCATTCTACTGGGAGAGTAATCTATCTGTTTACTCGATGTAAAACGTTTATCTTGTATAATCAGAGGGATATCATCTACACCATATGTTTTAGGCAGACCTATTGTATCACTGTTATCATCATCCACAATAATCATCCCTGCCAACCCCATATAGACATGCTCAGCCGTCTTTCCCATGAGGTGGGGATGATACCAGTTTGTAGATGCAGATTGATTGACGGTATAACTCGCTTGCCATGTGGTGTTTGGCTGTATCTTATTTTTGGGACCACCATCCATGATAGCTGGTACATGCATACCGTGTCCATGCATAGTGGTAGGTTCAGATAAGCGATTAGACCAATTTATTTTTACTTGATCTCCATTATGGATACGAATCGTTTCACCCAATATACTCCTATTTACACCATATGTTCTGGTATTTATTCCAGTAAATAGTTGTGTTGTAGATGCATGAATATTCATATCAAATACCTTCACACCATTTTGAACAGTATAGGATGCCAAAGGTGGTATAGGTAATACCTTGGCATATACTATTGAATGTAATGCAATAACGATCATGCTACTCATAGATAAAAATTGTTTCATTGTGTACCTTTCAAGATTGTTTTCAATTATTTTCCTCGATGTTTTTGTCTCTGTGCAATATAATTTAACGCAGATGTACGTATATCACTACAGGCACTACTATCTAAAATATTTTCAGCCTTCGCAGAATAATCTACCATAATCGCACCTCTAGCAAAAAAGTCTCCACTCACCGCATCTGCATGTGCTGAAATAATTTCATAGGCACATACGGTTGTGGCATTTTTACTTACTACAATATCTGTGCCACTTCTTTCCACAGAAGTTGTATAATACCCATTATATTTCATATAAGCTTCCATCAAGAAAAGTTTATCCCAAGCTCTTGGATTTTGGTTGTTTTGTAATCTCTCCTCCATAAATTTTAAATGCTCTTGTAGTTTAATTGCATCTTCTTGTGTATTGGCACTTATAGTCCAATATATACTTTTTGCACTAGCATCCTTGACACCTACAGGTGTTGTATTACTACCGTGTTCTTTGTAGTTTGCATGGTTTTGTCTGAGATAGGGAATATTAGATGCACTGCCACTTTCATCTGTTCCTCCGTCATTACTTTGCGTATCATGATTACCTTCAGTCTCTTGTACTACTGTACTCCCTTGACCTTTCTTTGTATCGGAGGTCGAACTACCACATCCTATCATCATGACTGTCACCAATAATGATGTACCCAATAACACTGCTACTCTTTCTTTCTTCATTTGCATCCTTTTATGATTTTGAATCAAGGTAGTATATAAGAAGTGTGTGTACGTAATGTGCAGATGGTTTGGTAGGATATCCGTTAAAAATAGAGCTTAAATTCTGTACCTTCATTTGGTACGGATACAAATGTGATATTGATGCCATATCTATCGCAAATGCTCTTGACAATACTAAGCCCAACACCAAAACCACCACTATACTCTGTGCCACGTTTAAACTTTTTAAATATCTCTTTTTGATTAAACTCTTCTATGCCTATACCCTCATCTTGTATACTGAAAACCCCTTCCTTTATACTCAATCTTAATGTTGAGTTTGCAGGTGAGTACTTTATAGCATTGCCTATGAGGTTTCCATAGAGTAATTTTAGCTGTGCTTGGGGGATAGTAAACATCGTAGGTTCAGTCTCTACCTCAACTTTAATGCGTTTACTCTCACATAGAGGTGCATAGTAATGGATGCTTTGCTTCAGTACTTCAGAGATATCTAGTGCTTCAGCTATCACTTTGTTGTCTGAAAAGTTAAGGTAAGTGAGTGAACTATAAATATCATAGAGCTGTTTAGTACTAATAGAGATATTTGTTAAGGTCTTTTTCGTACATTTATCTGCTTTCAAAGCTTGATTCGTTGCCATAGACAAAGAGGTGATAGGTGTGTTGAGTTCATGTGTGACATCGTTGATGAAGCGTTCTATCTGTTCTACTTTTTGACGTACTGGTTTCATGAAAAGCTTAGAAAGTACCCATGCGATGATAGCTAACAAAAGTGCTACTAATGCCATACCCCTAACAACAAGACTTAAAAGTGCCTCTAGTGCCTTACTTAGGGCATTTGACTGTGCTACTACATACTTAATATTCAGGTGTTCCCTAGGGGCATCTGATACAAAGATTTCATAGCCATTTTGATGAAAATATCCTGCCTTTTTTGGTATCTTATTGAGTATCAGTTTACCATCTACAACTGTGCCATCACTGCTTATAAGCGCCAAGGTGACATCCTTGGGGACTGGCATTTTTTTTAGTACTGTACCTTGCATATGAGACATGATAATATCTCCAGATTTCACATCGGTAATGTGCTGTAGCTTATAGTGCATTTCATTTTCTAAAGCATTTTTCTGTGCGATGTAGTACCAATACCCTATGACCATCAAAAACAAAAAAGAAGAGACAATATAAAGTCCCAAAAAAGAGTAAAAACTTTTCTTCTCAAGGTCATTCATACCTATACCCCATCCCTCTTTGAGTCACTATCTTTTCACTCCCTATAATTTCACGTAGTTTACGTATGTAGGAACGTAACGTTGCATCAGACGGCATTTCTTCAAAACCCCAAATATTTTGTATCAGCTCATCTTGACTTATGAGTCTTTGAGGGTGCGCAATGAAGTATTCAAGTATCTCTGCTTCTTTAGGACGTAGGGTCATCTCTTTACTGCCATCATCCACGAGGAGTTTTCGTGGGTAGTACATCACATTTTCATTTATTTTCACAGGGGTATCTTGTTCTATATGAAAGAGTACCCTAGACTTTTCTATACGAAGTTTCAATTCTTCAAGTTCAAACGGTTTTTTGATGTAGTCATGTGCGCCAGCGTCAAAAGAACTTTTAAGATGCTTTGTGTCCGCATATGCAGTGACTACTATAGCAGGGGTAGTGTCATTAAAAGAGCGTAGCTCATCTAAAAGTTCTACACCAGATTTCCCTGGTACGTTAATATCAAAGATAAACAAATCAAATTTATGTTCATCTATGTGTTCTTGTGCTTCTTTAGAGTCAAAAGCATGGGTCACTTCGTAGTATTCTGCAAGGTAGGTGGAGACGATGTCACCTAGTACGGGGTCGTCTTCCATGAGTAGTATTTTCATTTTCTTTTCCATTTGAGGTTCATTTATAATGGTATCATAGGTTTTTACTGTGTAGCTAAAGTGCACATTATCCCAAATTATACTACACCTCATCCACATCAAAATAATAAAACGGCTTTTTCTCTTCAATTTCTAGTTCATATTCTAACACATCAAGTATTTTTATAAACGCCAAAAGAGAAACTTTCCCTATCTCTCCCTTTTCAAGTTTGGCAAGTGTTTGACGGGTAATGCCTACTTTTTGGGCTACCTCTGTTTGGGTCAGTTTTCTGGCTTTACGTATCTCTTTTATACGTATGGCTATGTTATAAAATTCCATCGTAAGCGTCCTTGTAACTTTTATTCAAATTGTCAGTGAGTGAAAAATGCAGTACCTTTACAAACTTCTCTCCAAATATTTGAAAATCAGGATTTTCTTTCATGTATTGCTCGACTTCTTTAGCCATCTTTTTTGTAGCATCTATACAGATATCGAACAATAATAAAGCTTCTTTTTCGCTAAGCATACACTGTGTTACTCCGAAACTCACTAGTGTAGCTTTATCTAGCCATATCTTTTTACCTGTGAGTGTCAAGGCAGGTTTATCATGAGGTAAATAGACAAGGGTATTGACCACATCATAAGCAGGTGCTAAAAAACGTTCTGTTTTATCTGCGTTGTAGAGCACACCAAAGTTTTTCAGATGGGCATCACCATTTTTGAGTAGGTAGTTCATCACCATCATTTTGTAAAACATTTGCAAATCGTCTTGTTTTTGTGTACTTATTTGGGCGATGGATTTGCTTACTTTTTCATAACTTCCATCATATTTCTGCTCTTTGTTATACCCAAAGAGCACACAGAACTCTTCAAAGCCATAAAAGCTGTTTGCTTCTTTTTGGTAGGTAAATTTCTCTATCACAAAAAGATTTTTATTTTCTGAGAGCCAAAACTTAGGCGTAGTAATGCCTGCATAAGTGAGTGCTTTCATACAAAAGTATTCATTTTCTGCTAAATGTGGGTACTCTTTTGAAAAACTTTTGACAATATACTCTTTACTAGAGAGTGTCGCCTTGTCCTCCAATACTGCCAAGACCTTGGGCTGTACCCCTGCTATGGCAGAGTGGTTTAAAAAGTTATTTACAAGTGTCGTAAAAAGATTCTCATCCTTGCTTTCGAGTATCTCCTCTAAACTAAAAGAAAATGTCTCAGATGTATCTTCTTTATCATACGTCAAATAGCCTTCTATAGAACGTGACAAATGTGAGAAAAGTATAAAATCATCTATCTTTCCATACTCTTTGATGAGTAAGTTTTTAAGCAACTCAAACAAATACCCCTCAGGCATACTCATATCAAAAATAGGATGCATATGATAATGAGAAGTATAGCTTTTGGTACTATACGGCATCGTGAGAGAGATAGGGTTGTCTTCTGTATAATTAAAGACAAACTCTCTACTGCTCGTATCATACTCTAACATGCCTGCTATAGTCTTGTTTGCAAATACCTGAAGCATATATCCTCCTAAAAGTTATTTATACTTAACATATTATAGTTATTTTTGCAATATGTCAAGTAATATTAACATATATAACTCCAAGTTCCTTAACCTCAAAGAATTCGCTATCACCGAAACAGAAGAAAAACTCATCGCAGTGGCTACGATCACAGGAGAGAGGAGTATGCATCTCAAGGACACATAATGTACACACTTTTGATGTAACATAGGGAAAATACGATAAGAAAAAAGGATAACACATGCAAAGAAGAACCTTTGTTAAGGGTGTTGCTACCACCTCACTGCTTGGACTGACAAGTACAAGCTTGGAAGCAAACAGCCCTGTAAAAGCCATAGATAACAGCCATACACTCAAAGGAAAAGAGTTTTTCCTTGAAATTGGCTATACCAAGGTAAATCTCAGTGGAGACGATGCAGTAGCTACTACCGTGAACGGGCAGATTGCAGGTCCTACATTGGTCTGGCAAGAGGGAGACACCATTACCCTGCATGTGACAAACAAGCTTAAGAAATCATCCTCTATTCACTGGCATGGCATCATCTTGCCCTATCAGATGGATGGTGTACCGGGGATTACCTTTGATGGTATTGACCCAGGGACAACATTTACCTATACCTTTACAATCAAACAGCATGGTACGTACTGGTATCACTCGCACTCTGGTTTTCAGGAACAAACAGGTGTCTATGGTGCCATAGTTATCTTGCCTAAAAAACGTGAGCCTTTTAGGTATGACAGAGACTATGTCGTGCAACTATCAGACTGGTCAGACGAAAACCCAAATACCATCTATAAAAAACTCAAAGTACAAAGTGACTACTACAACTTCTCACAACGTACTGTAGGTACCTTTGTAGATGAAGTAAAGAAAAAAGGTTTTTCCAAAGCCTTTGGTGACAGAAGTATGTGGAACCGTATGCGTATGAGTGACAGAGACATCGCCGATGTCACAGGCTATACCTATACCTACCTCATGAACGGACAGCCCAGCAGTAGACAGTTTACTGCACTGTTTAAAAAAGGTCAAAAAATACGCCTGCGTTTCATCAACTCTGCAGCGATGACCTTTTTTGATGTACGTATCCCTGGACTGAAGATGACCGTAGTCGCAGCAGACGGTAACCATGTCAAACCTGTGTCTGTCGAGGAATTTCGCATCGGTGTAGCCGAGACCTATGATGTCATCGTCGAGCCTAAGAGTAACAAAGCCTATGCACTCTTTGCACAAAGTATGGAGCGTTCTGGGTATGTGGTAGGGTCACTCACTCCTGATGCAAGCAAACTGGCAACTGCACCAAAAATGGATGCAAAACCCGTGCTAAGCATGGTGGACATGGGTATGGATATGGGAAGCATGAAAGCCAAAGAAAGTCAAGGCATGAAATGCTCTTCTGCTATGAGTATGCCTAAAAAGTCTATAAAAAAGTACAAATGGCAAGCCATGGAAGACCAGAAGTACCCTATTACCCCTCTCCCTATGGCAAGAGGTGTACAGACAACAATGAAAGCGATGTCACCTAAATACAGACTCGATGACCCAGGGGCTGGGCTACGCCACAGTAAACGTAAAGTACTTACCTATGCAGACTTGAAAAACAGATACTCCACCAAGCATGACAAAAAGCCAGACAGAGAGATAGTCTTGCACCTTACAGGAAATATGGATCGCTATATGTGGTCGATTAATGGTATCAAGTATACAGACAGCAAACCCCTACAGTTTCACTATGGGGAACGTCTGCGCATTACGTTTATCAACGACACGATGATGAACCACCCAATGCACCTACATGGCTTGTGGTCTGACCTAGAAACAGGAGATGACAATCACTTGCTACGTAAACATACCGTCATCGTACAACCAGGTTCAAAGATAAGCTACCGTGTCACCGTAGATGCCAAAGGATTTTGGGCATACCACTGTCACATGCTTTACCACATGGGTGGTATGTTTAGAAAAGTTGTCGTAAGTTAAAGGAGAAGATGATGAGAAGAATTAAAATTCACTGCAAAAAATCACTAAATGATTTTTGTAAAAAAACAATATTAAGTCTAGTAAGTCTACTGGCATTAGGACAACACATACACGCAGCAGAAGGTGATGACCCACTAAGAACGATGTTTCTTATGGACAGATTTGAAGTATTAAACAATGATGAGAATACAAGAGTCTGGGAAGGAAGCTTCTATATAGGTTATGACATTGACAAACTTTACCTCTATAGTGATGGTGAAGCCACAGCAGATGGACTAGAGAGTTCACAAAGTGAGCTTGTGTACTCTCGTGCCATAGCACCATTTTGGGATGCACAAATAGGTCTTGCTTATGACAAAAATGCAGATGCTTCTAAAACATGGGCATCTTTCGCCATAGCAGGACTTGCACCCTATTACTTCGAAACACGTGCAGCACTTCTTGTCAATGGTAATGGTAATGTCGGACTCAGACTAGACGCAGAGTATGAAGCACTCATTACACAAAAACTCATACTCACACCCTCACTTGAAGCAGACTTTTATAGTAAAGATGACGCAAGTCTGCAAATAGGTTCTGGACTTTCCAACATAGAAGCAGGTTTGCGTTTACGCTATGAAATCAAACGTGAATTTGCCCCTTATGTAGGTGTCACTTGGGAAAAAACATTTGGTAATACACGCGACTACACCCCTATAAATGAAACAAATTTTCTTGTAGGAGTACGTTTTTGGTTTTAACAAAAGCATCTATTTCCTTTAAAAATAGGTGCCCTTAAGTAAAAAGAAATAGAGTGAAGGCAGCTCTAAAAATCTAATTTAAAACCAAAAGTATAATTGGCTGTATCTAAGTTAGAAGTATCTATATGATTTATTTTCAATTCATTACCATAATCTGTATATCCCACAAATAGAGACATCTTTTCATTAAAGGCATAATTTGCTTCTAGCCCATAAGTAAAATCTGTCGAAGAATCGCTCACTTTTTCTAATGTTTCTAATACAGTGAACGCACTATCAGTTTTATTAAATCCTATTTTTGGTGTGAGAGAAAAACCTCCAATTAAGGGTAGTGTATATGTGGCATAAATACCATATCTACTCAAATCTTCTTTTGAAAAATCTGGATTTTCTGTCATATTTTTAGTATACTCGAGCCTTAAACCAATATTTCCAAGTAGATTTAAAGATCCAAATGCGGTAAGAAAATTATCTGAGTTGTCTCCTTTAGAATATCCTAAACCTAACTGCCCAAACGAGTTTGACAAAAGCAAAGAGCTTGCCAATATACAACTTATCAATATTTTTTTCATCTTTATGTTCCTTCATTTTTATAAATAATTTATCTAAGTCTATTCTAACGAAAGTTAGATTTTAGCTAGATTAGTCCCACCATTTGACATTTTTATGACATAAATTGACTATACTATATCCCTAAGGGATAGGTAATATATAAGTAATACGATTATGGTATTCTTTTCTGCTCACCTCATCTAAATTTTAAAATAAAAAGGGATATTTCAATGCACTTCTCAACACACTATAAAAATATACTAGTAGTACTCTTACTGCTTCATACGACACTCTATGCAAATCACTTTGCCTTTATCTTTGTAGATGATATAGTAGTACCTGTTCCCATAAAAGATCAAAACACTACTATTTCAGATACTACCTCTCCTAATAAACCAACATTAACTATTGCTCCTCAGGCTACTACTTATGAAAATGAAGTTTCTATAGAGATTCAAGGAGAAGTAGGTAGTACTATTTTAGTCAATGGTTACTCTGCTGGTATTATAGATTCATCTGGTAAAAAAATCATCTCTCTTAATACCTCTGGTGAAAACGGGATAAAAACCTTTACACTCACACTCAAAGATAAGTCAAATAATATAAGTGATTCTCTCTCTATTTCTATTACCAAAATAGATAATCCAAACTTTGATATTCAGTATAAAAAAATAGATAATTCAAAATTTGACATCAAGTATAAAGGCTTGACCTTATACCAAAAGAATATGCCAGAAAGTAACTATCAATTAAGCCAATTAAGTGACAGTACATTCAACCAACTTAATAGTACTCAAAAACTACAAGTTGCCAATACACTACTCAGTACACTTTTCTTTGGCTATCCACAACAACAGTTACTTGAAAAAATTGACTCTGGACAATTTATATCAAATGTACTCCAAGGGCTAAAAGAAGAAAAAACTGACAAAGCAATACTTGAAGAGCGCTTATTAAATAATCACATATTTAAACAATTTGGTAAATGGGCACAACCACAAGTACTGACAATATTAACACGCTTCTACGCCATGCACGAATTAGACAGCTATTTCCTGAAAAACTGGATAGCATATATCTTGACACAGACCATTATGTTTTCACCTGCATATGAACTCGAATCTGTCCATAATGCTAATATAGCCAATGTCTACAACCGCATAGTAACCTTTCAAAATGAAGAAAGCAGTATGAGATACATCACTTATGTACACATGATGAGTGAGGATAATTGGAGACGTTTTAGAAGCCCAGAAGATAATGGTAGAGAGATGTTAGAAATTTTTCATTTTGATACAAAAGATAGTCATGTGCCTCTGGCAGGAAAGGCTTTAAAAAATTGGAAAATCAATATTGATGGAGATACACTAGAAGTAGGACTCAATGACAATACTGAGCCAATCAATCTCTTTGGAACCATTATAAAAAATGGTGATGATTTTTATAGGGAGCTTGTCAAATCCTCTTTGTTTATAGATGGTGCCACAAAACGTTTGGTAGCTTTCTTTTTTCCCAATAAAAGTGAACAAGAACGGGCACAAATTACAACGAAAATTACGTCTAGTCATCCTGAAACATGGCAAGATATTTTGTTGCAAATCGTCTTTTCCGAGGAGTATCTGCTTCACAATAAAAGAGCAAAAAGTATAGAAGAACTCTTTTTCTCTTTAACAAAAAAAATGAATTTTAAACACAATGTATATACCTTTTTACGACTAAAAAATGCACTAGAACATGCACATCAAGCGAGCATGAAATATAAATTAGGAAAAACAACTCGCGTACCTCTAGACTCATTCTCTTTTGCATATAGCCATAAATATTTAAGAGAAGATATATTGATGAGAAAATCTCATAGTAATTATATTAATGATTACACTTCATGGCAGAGGCATGGGTGGGATGATTCATTTATAGATACCAAAAATTTTATACTCAATGAAAATGACATTATGACAAGCCTCAATGCAATCATTAACTATATTTTCAAGACTATCATCTACCGAGAAGCAAATACACAAGAGTTAGCATTTTTTAAAAATGTTATGACATATAATAAGAATGGGAAGACTGCTTTTTATTGGGCTTTTAATATCTTCATACAATTCGATGATGAAGAGAAAACAAAAAAAGAACGTACTAGAAAAAGAAAGTATCTTACCATGATGGTATTAGACTATCTTTCCAGACTTGACACACTATATCTACAAAAAAAGGTAAAATAATGATAAACAGAAGAACTTTTATTAAACTTTCACTGGCATTGAGCTCTTATGCATTGGTACCACAATTTACCTATGCATCTACCCTTGATTTAGACAAAATTAATTTTTCTACAGGCATTGCCAATACAAATGCTGCACAAACACTGATTGTCTTTCTCTATGGGGGAGCCAGTCAATTGGCAGGGAATCTTAGTAATATTGACGAAATTAAAACACTCTCTCAAAGTGACTATGACAACTACTTTAGAAGTATCACAAAAACCACCAATAACTGTTGGAAAGAAGCAGGAGGGGACGCACTAGAAAGTCTTCTTGAAAGTGGGGATATGACGCTCTTTCGAGCTTGCTACTCACAGGTACGTGAAGACAATGACAACAAAGCCCATGGCGAATGTGTCGTCCAAAATCAAAAAGGAAGTTTTGATGAAGATGGCGGTGGTATTTTAGCAAATCTAGCAGAAATACTGCAAAACCATAATATAGTCAATCAAAACTCCATCATGCCATTTGCCACCATGGAAGGAGAATCACAATTTTATACGGAAGGCAATGTAGCATTACCAAGCTACTTAAAGCCTGTAGGTATCGACGCATCATTTTCTAACCCTTATCAAAGAGAACGAGAACGAATATGGTACTACTACACAGAAACAGAACGAGACAGTGCTCCAGATAGTTATTGGGCATCTGATGAAAAAGGTGGTTTTGATCCTGCACTTACCAAGACTATGGATACTTTGGCACAACAAAACAATGAAACAGGTATCATCAAAGACAATTTTAGTAAACGTGTTCAACGAAGTCAATTTATCAATACTATAAAAAATAAAAGTACACCAGATTTAGGTGCAGATGGCTATCCTCAAGACAATAAATTTGCCCAACGTATAGAAGCTGCGATTAAACTTCTTGTGCATAACCCAGATACAAAAGTACTCACCGTTGGTACAGATGGTTTAGGTGGATGGGATGACCATAATGAAGCAAGAAATTATGTGGAACGTTCAGAACAACTTTTCATCTCTTTAAAATCAGCTATGGCGCATTTAAAAGCAGAAAACAAAGCTGATAAAATCAATATTATGGTCTTTGGTGAATTTGGAAGAAATGTCAATTTAAACAGTGCAAAAGGCTGGGATCATGGAAATTTACAAAATTTTTATGTGCTAGGAGGGAATGGATATTTTAACCATAAAGGCATAGTGGGTGAGACTATCGTTGAAAATACGGGTCAAATAAATAGACTCTATCTCAAGCCAAAACCAAACACTTATTGGTTTGAACCCCTAAGTATTGCAGCAACTTTATATAAAATATATGGGATAGAAAACCCTGAAGTGTTGACAGGTGGGTATGGAGAAATTACGCCTCTGTTTAGCTAAAGGGGATCCTCTAAATCTTTACCCGAGCCTCCAAGGCACGAGAGAGTGACATAATATCTATATTTTCAAGCTCTACACCCGTAGGTACACCTTGGGCTATTTTAGTGAATCGTATCTCTAGCCCTTGAAGTTTATCTTCTATATAGAGTATCATCGTGTCTGTAGCGATACTAGGAGGAAAAGCAAAGATAATCTCATCTACGCCACCTACGGCATAAAATAGATGTGCTTCATCTAGGTCTCTCACCTCTGAGATGACATAGTACACCCCTTTGAACTGCCCACTCTCTTCTATGGTCAAAATATCTTTGGCAGATTGCACAATACAAAGCTTGCTAGAGTCTCTGTAGGGGTCAGAGCAGATGGTACAAAGCTCATCTTCACTCATATTATGGCACTTACTGCATCGTTGGATGCTGTTGATACCCGTCTCCAATGCATGGGCGAGCTTCATCCCTGCAAAGCCATCTTCCATCACGGCATGGTAGGCTAGGCGAATGGCTGTTTTTTTTCCAATACTTGGCAGCGAAGAAAAGGCATCTACCAAGTTTTCGAATGCTTCTATTTTATAATTTTTCATATATGCCTTTATTGGTGCGATGGCAATCGCCATCTACATTTTATTGTAATCTACTGCTTTAGAGTATTCTACTACGGACTTGATAAACGATACAACCTTTTGGTGTTCAGGATGCACCTCATAAGCATCAAGCCCTTCTTTACTTTCAAAGACGGCGATGATACTCAAATCCATTGCCCTATCTGCCTCGATGAAGTTCACACCTACATCCATACTTCTTAAGCTTGGTACTGCTCCTAGAAGGTTTTCAAGCATCTGCTTGGCTTGAATGATATTGGCTTCTTTATTCTCTTCTCTAAACTTAAACATCACAATATGTACAAACATACTTACACTCCAAAATAACTTTTCGTGATTATAACGAAATTATGGTAGAATTCGCCAAAATGATTACCCTACTTTAGGAGTTATGTATGACAGAAATGTGTTATTATGAAGTATTAGAAGTAAGCAAAGACTGTTCAAGTGCACAGCTAAAAAAATCTTACCGTAAATTAGCAATGAAATATCATCCAGACAGAAATCCCGATGATAAAGAGGCAGAAGAGAAATTTAAACGTATCAATGAAGCCTATCAAGTACTCTCAGATGAAGAGAAACGCTCTATTTATGACCGTTATGGTAAAGCAGGACTCGAAGGTCAAGGTGGTATGGGTGGAGGCTTTGGTGGCTCCAATATGGACGATATTATGGATATATTTAATTCTATGTTTGGCGGTGGTGGTTTTGGTGGAGGTGGTTTTGGCAGACAATCACGCCGTGATCCAAGCCAAAAGTATGCATTAGACTTTGAGATAGAACTGCAGCTAGAATTCCATGAAGCAATTTTTGGGTGTGAAAAAAAGATAGATATTCGATACAAAACATCATGTAATACGTGTAAAGGTACAGGTGCCAAAGATGCCAAACTAGAAACCTGCGACTACTGTGGCGGACAAGGACAAGTACTCATGCGTCAAGGGCCGATGCAGTTTGCACAAACCTGTCCAAAATGTCAAGGACAAGGACAAAGTGTCAAAGAAACTTGTGGAAGCTGTAACGGCAAAGGTTATCATGAAGAAGATGATACCGTTAGCATCAGTATCCCAGCAGGTGTAGACTCAGGCAATCGCCTTAGAGCACAAGGCTACGGAAATGAAGACAAACATGGACGCCGTGGTGATTTATACATGACCTTTATCGTAGAAGAGGACGAAAACTTTATACGTAATGGAAATGATATCTACATAGAAGTACCTGTCTTCTTCACCCAAGCGATACTTGGAGAGACTATCTCTATACCCGCACTCGATGGTGAGCTGGAATTAGAACTCAAACAAAGCACCAAAGACAAAGAGCAATTTATCTTTAATGATGAAGGTGTTGCAGATGTACATAGTGGACGCAAAGGTCGACTCATCGCACAAATACGCATGATACTTCCCAAGAAAATTAATGAAGAGCAAAAAGAGCTTCTTGAAAAACTTCAAGAAAGCTATGGCGTAGAGAGCCGTCCTCACAAATCTACCTTTGATTCTGCTTTTGACAGAGTCAAGTCTTGGTTTAAGGGTTAATCGATGATTATTTGTAAATGCCCACGGTGCAATGACTTTTGCTAGTTTGGTGATTTCTATTGCATATTTTGGGGTTCACTATTGCACCTTTTGGTGCAAGATAATTTTACTTACAGATGGCGTCAAACTTGCATCATCACTACGTATATCATAAGCTATGACATACACTTCATCACCACTTTTCAAATAATTATGTTCACCAAATTCTGCATAAGCAGTCGCACCTATAGAGATAAGTGCCTGCTTCGGATAATCACATGCTTTTAGGTGTGCTGCTATATCTTCTAAGGGTCCAAACTCTTTTTGATGGTTCATCTTCTCTATAAGCCAGTTTGTAAGCTTAGTATAAAAATAAGAGTAGCCAAGCAAAGGAGCATCTACACCATAAGGATGTATAACACCATCACGTTTGACAAAAGAGCAAAGGTGATAATGGTCCATCACTCCACTCTTATCAAATGTATCGATGGCTATCCACTTATCACCTATACCTTTGGAGTTTTCTCCCCAAGACTTTTTTTCAGAAATTTTTTTAGCACCTTCTTTACGGATAGTACAATCATTAAATGTAGTGAACTTCTGTGCTATCAAATCAACTATTGTATCATGATTATCATAGACAATATTAAACAATACAGCAATTTCTGGCTCTACTTGTGCATTGGCTTCATAAGTAGGTAGCGTCAGCGTATCTATACTGATGGAGTATACACCTAAGAAAGTGTCTGATTGAGGTAAATAAAAAGGGAAAATACCTTTAGGTGCATTATCAGACTCCGTTAGAATGTTTTCAAAATCTTTCAGTTCGCCAGCCTGCTCTAAATGATGTGCAAAGTTACCAGCGACACCCAAACCAATTACATTTCTCAAATCCATACGTACTCTTTTTTAACACGCATTATACAATAGGATTGCCAAAATTAGTGATGATGCAATGATTTTTGCTAATTTTATGATTTGTATAATTTGGATTTACTATAAAAAGTACACAGCAAGTACACACTTGTGTTTTATACTAAAGATACTAAAAGGAGTGACTATGAAACATGAATTGAAGGAGAACAAAAATATTATTTTTGTTTCTATATTTATTGGTATAATGATGATTTTTATGTTGATAACAGTCATCTATGTGACATCTCAAATTACAAACTGTTCTAGTGCCAAAAAAATGAAAAATATGTGCTATAAAAATGAATTATTTATGAAAGGTAAAAAATTTGCTTAATAGAAATACAAGATTACTATGTAAAGCAATCTTGTGGATATAAAACTACGCGTTTGCAACTGCGTCTTTTAGTGTTTTACCCATTTTAAATTTAGGTGCAGTGTGTGCCGCTTTTGTATATGTTTTGTTTGTTCCTGGTACTTTTCCACTTTTTTCTTTAACTTCTACAGTTGAGAATGTTCCAAAACCTACAAGTGATACTGACTCTTTTTTTACTAGTGCTTCTGTGACTGAGTCGATAAATGCTTTTACTGCTCTCTCAGCTGCTGCTTTACTCTCAAATTCACCATTTTTTTGTACTAATTCTACGAACTCTGCTTTTGTCATTCTTAATTCCTTTTTTAATTTAAGATGTGGGTATTATAGCATAACAAACTCTTAAGTCAAGCTAAAATATACAATCCAACCCCTATTTTACACACATTTAACACAAAAATAGTTTAAATGTAAGAAAATTTATTAAATAGCAATTTTATAATCCTCAATAATACTTGCGTGAATAGATTAAGGTTTATGTAATATTCAATTCGTTTGAAAAAACTATAAATAAGTCATAGAAAGATGGTGCGTCAGAGAGGATTTGAACCTCCACACCCGTAGGGCACTACCCCCTCAAGGTAGCGTGTCTACCGTTCCACCACTGACGCATCTTGTGGTTATAGTTAAGTACTATAGAAACTTTAAAAATGAGGGTACAAAAAGTTGTGACGGGATTATATCCCTCACAACCTTTTAGCTTCTTTAAAACTAGCTTTATATTCGACTAGTCGAATGAGCCAACTGCTAAAGTTGTCTTAATGACAACGTAGCATAAAGAACTTTGCTCTGTTGCGTCCTATCCGATAAACGGGTTAGCGTAAAGAGCAATAAGAGCAATTACCAATGTATAGATAACTTGCGCTTCGATCATTGCTAGAGCAATAAACATTGTAGTCATTAGTTTACCACCAAGACCTGGGTTTCTAGCTGTACCAGCAATCGTTGCAGCAGCAGTATGACCCATACCGATAGCTCCACCAAGTGCAGCAAGACCAAGACCAACACCAGCAGCAACTACTGAGTATGCTTTAATCATAGATTCTCCATCTTCACCTGCGAATGCAACAGCACCAAGTGCCAAGAAAAGTAAGAAAAACTTTTTCATTTTAATATCCTTATGTTTAATAGAGTTTAAGTCTCTTCGACTGCTTTAAAAGTCCGTTCGGATAGCGTAAACAATGCTAACATTGCCAACAACCACATAAATGCAAGTTGTTTCCCTACTTATCACTTTTATAAACATCGGGATTATAACTAAATTTGATTTAACTTATGCTAAATAATCAGGTGTAGCCAACTCCACTTTTTTCCCTTTTTGTTCCATAACAACAACCGTAATGTCATCACCTTCGTTATAGCATTCTGCTAAGTTATTTACACGTTTTTTAGCTACTTTAGAGATATGAAGCAGTGCATCAAAACCATCTGGCATCTCTACAAAAAGACCAAAATCAACAATACGTTTTACTTTACCTGTATAGCTCTCTCCTACTTTGTACTCCATCTGTTTTTTGACAGGCGTGGATGCAAGCTCTTCTATATGTGCTTTCGCCGCTGCCACTTTTTCTTTGTCTCCACCTGAAACTTTCACACCACCTACTTCACGGTCAAGATCAATATTCACTTCAAATTTTTCTATAATATCACGTATGGTTGCACCCGCTTTACCTATGATATCAACAATCTTTGATGGATGAATATTGAAATTTTCAGTACTCGGTAACGCTTCACTACTTTTTATATTCTTGGCTGATTCTTCCATAAGTGCTAAAATATGATTTTTCCCTTTGCTTGCTTGATACAATACATCTTTTAGCACCGTCATCTCTATACCACCTGATTTGATATCCATCTGCAATGCAGTAATACCCTCTGTGGTACCTGCTATTTTAAAGTCCATATCTCCATCATGATCTTCCAATCCCATAATGTCCGTCAATACTGCATATTTAGTCCCATCAGCCACAAGTCCCATTGCTATACCTGCGACAAGTGCAGTAGTCTCTACTTCTGCCGCACAAAGTGCTAAAGACCCACCACAAATGGTTGCCATAGAAGACGAGCCATTAGATTCCAATATCTCAGATACTAAGCGGATACTGCCATCATAATGTAAAGGGATGGTAGGTTTTAGTGCTCTTTTAGCTAAATTTCCATGCCCCAATTCTCTTCTTCCCGGGGCACCAATAAACTTGGCCTCACCTACAGAATACCCTGGGAAATTATAATGTACCATAAAATTTTCTGACAAAGTGTTTTGTGCAGTAATAAGTTCATACATTTGAGCATCTTTTTTATCTCCAAGTGTCACAGTCACTAGTGCTTGCGTTTGTCCGCGGGTAAATAGACATGAGCCGTGCACTGAAGGTAAGAGATTTGTCTCTATCTCTATAGGTCTAACCTCATCAAGTTTTCTTCCATCCGCACGAATATTTTTCTCTAGTATCATAGCTCTCACAACTGTTTTCTTGTAACGTTCAAGTACCTTCGAAACCAATATTTTATCTGCCTCTTTGCCTTCTGTATCTAATGCTTCTAAAATACGTGTTCGTATTTTTTTTAACTCAGAAGAACGTTCTGATTTTGCCATATGCGCTATGGCTTTTTCCACATCTAAAGCATAATTATTTTCTATATACGTATACAGTGTCTCATCTACCTTATCTTCACTCATTTTTAAAGATAAAGGTTCTCTCACCATTGGTCTAAATGCTTCAGTATATGCTGCTGTTGACAATACAATCGCATCAGTTGCCATAGCAATTACATCAACCAAAGCATCTTCTGAAAATTCATTCGCCGTTTGCCCCTCTTCATTTTTGCTCGCCATGGTACACATCTCTATCATTACCACATCTTTATCCGCACCAACAACCAAAAGGTCAAGTTCAGATTCTTCTTGTTGCTTTAATGTAGGATTGATAAGTAAATGGTCACCTTGTGTTCCTATCCTAACGGCTGATATAGACTGACTTACAGGGATGTCCGAAACAAAAAGTGCAGCATTTGCTGCATGTAATGCAGCAATTTGCATATCTACATTTTCATCTGCACTCACAACCGTCACAGTGATGGTAACAGGATAATGAAACCCCTCAGGAAACAATGGTCGTAATGAACGATCCACAATACGTGAAGTAAGTGTTTCAAAATCTCCAGGCTTTGTCTCTCTTTTAATGAATCCTCCAGGTATCTTCGCAGCCGCATAAGATTTTTCAATATACTGAACCGTTAGGGGTAAAAAATCTTCTTCTACTGCCTTTTCATCTATCGCAACTGCAGCAATAAGTACTGCTTTTCCTTGCTTATACATTACGGCACCACTTGCCTGTTTGGCTACCTTGTTAAAAACATATTGTTCTTCAAGGTTATTTATATTTATCTCTATATTCTGTTCATTCATGGATTCTTTTTTCCTTCGTGGGATTTATTCATATGCACCTCAACTAGCGCTTCAATCTCTTCAAAAGTAAGTGCTGCAAAGTTTTTATAATAGTATTCTATCGAAATATAGTCTTGTATCTTATGAGGACAAAAAACGCCATCACAAACTGTGAGTAAATTTTGATATACCTCTTTGTCTAAAATAGGTGAAGCAATATAAATATTTTTTGCACCTCTTGCTATGACCGATTTTAATGCGACCATCATCGTAAGCCCTGTTTCTATACATTCATCAGCCAAAACAACATATTTACCCTTAAGAGAAACAAGATTTTTACCTTTTCTATATTTATACACATAGGCAAGCACCTCATCTTCGTATTTTCTTTGGGCTTCACTATAGAGATAATCTTCATTAATCTCAAATGCATCTGTCAGTGCTTTATGAATCACCACTTCTTCTGTTTCTGAAATCATTGCAATGACCAACCCTGGATTATTGGGTGCCAAAATAGGTGCTGTGAGCAATATATCCATCTGTGCATTCAGTTTTTTTGCTATTTTATCTGCAAAAAAAACGCCTCCTTCACTCACACCTATGACTACCGTATCTTTTTCACTCAAAAGTGCCAAAGGTAGTACTTCAATTAATTGACGTGAAGCATCTTCTCTATCATCAAAATAATAGTTATGGTTTAAATCGTTGGGCATGTTCAGCTCCTGGGAATTGTCTAGAAACTTCTTCTTTATCAAAAGTATAACGAAACTCTTCTATATACTGCATCAAAACTTGATAGGCAGTATTAATTTGCTCCATTTTTTCTGCATCACCACCTAAATCAGGATGATACTTCTTCGCCATAAAATGGTATTGTTTTTGAATATCACTTCTTGTAATCAACTTAGGCAAACCTAATATATCGAGTGCATACTCTACTTCTTCAAAAGGAGTAAACATTATTTTACTTTACCTGTGCCTATTGTCCCAAAAGGAATAAAATTCAATTGCAAATAATAACTTGTTAAGTTTTGCGGTCCAGTAGCCGAAGGCCTTATTGCTTGTCTTAAAGAGAGATCAATACTCCAACAATCCTGATGATAGCCACCACCAATCTGCCACTGTGTTTTCACTGATTTGTCAAAATCATAAGTAAGTCCCCCTCCAATACTCACTCGATCGTTGAACCTATATCCAAAATTAAGATCAATATTATTAGAAGCCACTTCTGTTTTATCCTCTGTCAATGTCTGTTGATAGATGTGACCTATACTGAAATTATAGGTATCCTCTTTTAGCGTTATACTACTAGATATAGAACGTATCTCATTGAATTCATTTGAATATACTATTTCATTATAAAGTAACCACTTCTTTAAAAAAACGCCCATTTCATTTCGTGCATCGTCAAGTTTCTTTTCTCTATTCATGTAATAGTTCTGCGTAAATCGTTGAAAAAACTTAAGCTTTCCATTCATATTATAAAAATATTGCCCTAAAGAAAAATTGATTTGTTCCTCCTGTGGGGCAACAGCAAATAACTCTTTTTGTGTCTCATTTAAGTCATCAAAATTCACAGGAGACTGACTTTGTGTGCCTGGCTTCACATAAGAAAGAGAAGGTAAAAGTACATGCATAAAGTTTTTATATTGTTTTGTAAGATCTGTAAATATTTTGACTTTGTGTGTATTGTTATAATATTGAAAAGTATCTTGTTCATAGACATCATTACCAAAAAGATATTTACTATAATATAGCTCTTCAGACAAAGAAAGATTTAAATAATTGTTGAAAAAAGAAGTTGTATACTCAATAGGCACTCTAATCTCAGCCTGTTTCAAAGTACTCCCCTCTTTTCTAGTAATATTTCGTACCTGTGTATCTATGCTATATGTCAAATTATTCCACACAATATGATTCAAATATTTATGCCATTGTAAAGAAGGGAGGAATTGTATCGTTTTATCATTATTATCAAGTCGTGTATCAATAAAATATTTCGCATTTAAGCCAAAATAGTGTGTATTGTTATGTGCAAAATAATTCACTCTAGATTCTTGTAGAGGATTTAATCCAAAATTTCCAAGACGACTTTTTTGCAAATTGATATAGTCAATATCATTCAAATACCTGGTATTAATATAGAGTCCATCTTTATACTCATTTGGAAGATATGATTCAAACAGCTTAGAAGTATCATAGTAAAACTCTAGTCCATAATGTGCATCATTTTTAGGTTTATTGGTTTCAACATAACTTTTCTTATCTTTAAAATATCCTACACGAAACTTACCCGAAGAGTGGTTACTATCCACAAAACGTAAGGTTGTATACATTCCCATAGATCTAGAGGTACGTATTTGTGGATTTAACTCCAAATCCATACTGGGAGAAATGGCCCAAAATATTGGTTGTTCATAGGTATATCCCTCTGTTTCTGTGTATCCAAGCTTAGGAAAAAGTAGTCCTGAACTTCGTTCTTTACTAGTAGAAAATGCCAAATATGGCGTATAAAAAATGGGGATAGATCCAAAATAGACTTTTGCATGATAGAGTTTCATATACTTTTTATTACTATCATAAATAGAGTTTGAAAAAGCCAAATGCCATAAAGGATTTTCAATCTCGCAAGAAGAGAGTATACTGCTTCCTAAAATATATGTACCCTTTTTTTTATGTGCATTTTCACTTAAAAGCCATACATCATTTTTACTTACTAAAAATAGTTTTTTAAACGAAACCTCTTTTGTATCTGTCTGCAACTCCATATGTGTAGTATACTCTTTGCTTCCCTCATATCCAATAAACTCTACATCTCCATCTAAAATGAGTTTCTTTGTTGTTTTATTATATGCCGCACGTTTTGATTTAATGATGGCATTATCATAGTGTACAATAACGCCTTCTTTCGCATAGACTGTATCTTTTGTTGTCTCTACAGATTTAGCAGTCACTTCGATTTTATTGCTGTTGCTTGCAGACAAAGAGACAAAGCAAGCCAGTATCAAAAAAATAAAAAGAGCGATTTTTTTAAACATTCACAACCACACAATGGGATATTTTATCATGAAGCGTTTGTTTTAATGGTGAAAAAAATGCAAAAATAAACCCTAAATAAAAAAATGCTTCACTTACTATACGCATGCTTGCCCTAAGTAGTGATTGAAAAAGAGTGGGGATCTCGTTACTCTCCATATCAATCACTTTGATTTTCATAAAATATTTACCTAAAGTCATACCATTTTGCCATACAAAAAATGTATGATAAACTATTTTTAAAGCGATAATACCTAAAAGATTATTCACTGAAAATTGATGCATCTCATCTTTAAACACCTCAATAGATTCAGGAGTTATCATCTCAGGTAGATGAGAGGCTATCTCCATGAGTTGGGTATAAAAAATGGCTAAAATTAATCCAACTATCACAATGTCGTCAATCACAAAAGCTGTCAATCTTTTTTGAATACTTGCTATGGGTAAATCTGTTATTACATCCATTTTTCTTCCTGTTTAGAGTACTTGGTATGCAATATCCGTACGACATTGTTTTCCAGCAAAATGCACTTGTCCAACAAGCATATAAGCATATTTTTGTGCCTCTTTAATACTATCTCCTATACCTACACATACTAAAACTCGTCCTCCTGTCGCATAAAGTTTACCATCATCTGCACGGGAAACACCTGCATAGGAAATATGGGCATTTTCTATAAGCTCTTCATGATAAATATCATCAATAATGATTTCAGCAGGGGGACTACTTTTGTAGGGATAGTCTTTGGATGCCATCACCACACCCACAGCATATTTATCATAAAATTCAATCGTAGCATTTTTCAAATCCCCTGTAGCAGCTTTGTAAAAGAGCTCTGAAGCAGGAGATTTCAGCAGTGGCATAAGCGCTTCACACTCTGGGTCACCAAAACGCACATTATACTCCAAAATAATAGGCTCTTCTTTAACGACCATGACACCTATAAAAAGTACTCCCTTAAAAGGCGTACCTTCATCTTCCATACCCTTAAGCGTTGGCTTGATGACGCGCTCATCAAGTTTTTTATAAATCTCATCGTTTACCAAAGGTGTAGGTGCATAAGCACCCATCCCACCCGTATTTGGTCCTTCGT
>JALSPX010000248.1 GCA_026985755.1 Sulfurovum sp.
GAAGTGCCCTAACTCATGCCCTATGACAGCCAAAAGCTCTTTGGTGTTGAGCTTCTCTATAAGCGTATCGAAGAGCACCACACGTTTGGACTTACCCAGACCCCCAAAAAAGGCATTGAGCTTTCCATCACGCTTAGAGGCATCCATGACAAATATACCATCATTTCTTAGCCCTACTTTGTCCATCATGGCAGCTATTTCTGTTTTGAGCTCTCCCTCTTCTATCGGGGTAAACTTGTTAAACAGTGCCATAAATGTCGGCATCAGTACATTGGCAAGTACTGCGATAGCAAACATCGTTATAAAGCCCCAGAGCCACCATGAATCAAAGCTAGAGAGTATCCATGCAAGCAGTGCAAAGATAGCACCACCAATAACTACAAAAAGAAGCGTTGATTTAATAGTATCTAATATGAAAGTCTTTACTGTGGTTTTATTGAACCCGAAATCCTCATCTATCTTGAACTTTGAATAGAGTTCAAAAGGTAGTCCTACTACATAATTGATGGCAATAAAACCAAACAAAAAAAGTACTGCTTGTAATATCGCATTATCTACATGTATCAAAGATGATAACCAAGCAAAGCCACTAAATACCCACCATATAAACATAAGATAGTCCACAAAAGTAGAAAGAAGTTCTACTTTGCCATTGGCTACAGCATAGTTACCTGCTACGAGGTATTTATCTGCTGACATCAGCACAGGTATTTTACGTTTTTCATCATTGATATACCCTATTTGCATAATAGAGATATAGATTTTCATAAAAGTGTATATCGAATATAAGATAATGACGGTTTCTAACATAATTGTCCTTGAAGTATTAATGTATGGAATATACTCATCTTAACGTAAAATATTGCTTAAAGTGCATTTTGATTGATGTGATATTTTATTTTAAGATGAGTCACACTAATCATGCCTTAAATTTGCTATAATTTTGACAATACAACTCCAAGGATATCCATTGGCACTTATAGACCTCTTCAATATTAAAAAACAGTATGACGTTAAGTTACTGCTTGATGATGTAGATTTTCATCTCAACGAGGGTGAGCGCATCGCAGTGGTGGGGCAAAATGGTTGTGGTAAATCTACATTGATGAAGATAACACTGGGTACAGAAGCACCCACAGAAGGCAAACGTGTAGTGAACAGTAGCCTGCAAATAGAGATGCTCTCTCAACAGCCTCACTTTGAAGCTACGCTTACTGTACGTGATGCCATACTCGATGAACTCACCGAACTTAAAACGGCTCAAGAGGAACATGCAAAACTCAGCCTAGAGGTAGCAGAAAATTTTGAAAACAAAGAGCTCTTAGCAAAACTGGAAACAATCACCGCATTTCTCGACCATCATAATGCATGGAACCTAGATGACAAGATTGAACGCATCTTACAAGAGTTTAAACTCAAGGAGTATGAGGAGCGTTTGGTGATTTCACTCTCTGGTGGTGAGCAGCGTCGTGTGGCATTGGCATCGCTTGTGCTCAAAAAGCCTGATGTCCTACTGCTCGATGAACCTACCAACCACCTAGATGTCTATATGGTAGAGTTTTTAGAAGAGATACTCCTCAAAGAGAAGTTTACCCTGCTGTTTATCTCTCATGATAGACACTTCATCGATACCATCGCCACACGTGTCATAGAGGTAGAAAACCAA
>JALSPX010000249.1 GCA_026985755.1 Sulfurovum sp.
CAGCAGTGCCAAGCCAAACATGAGTAACACAGGGTCAAGCCAGAATGACATGCTGTAGTACCACGCTATGTAGATGAGGGTAGCTACTAGAACTACCCCTACGAGGGTTTTGAAAAGTAGCATTTTGTTTTCTAGTTTATGGTAGGCTTTGAGTATTTCAGAAAGTGCCTGAAACAAGAGCAACACAAATCCTACCACCAACACCGCTTTAATCATCCAACGGTTTGTAAGCCCACCTGGGTCAGAAGAGACTTCATGCTGTAGGTAAGACTGCATGGTCATATCTATGGCATCATTTAAAAACAGTAGAGAAAACGGCATCACAAGCAAAAGCATAGAGAGTATCTGCACTATGGCTCTAGCATCAGCACTATAACGCTCAAAAAAGATGTCAACACGCACATGCTTGTCGTGTTTGAGTGCATAACTAAGCCCTAGCAAAAACACCATATCAAAAATATGCCACTCTACTTCCTGTAGGGCTATAGAGCCAGCAGAGAAAAGGTAACGCATCGCTGCGTCATAAACCACCAATAGTGATAATAACACTAGAAGTATTGCTGCTAAAAATCCTGCATATTTACTGATTCTGTCGAGGTAGTAGGAAAAAGATAGATTCATTATATTTCCATAAATTCAATTTCTATGATTTTATCTTTTTTGTAATGAGCATTACTTGAAAAATAAAAAATAAATAATTCAAAGAATATTAATTATCTTTTAATATTTATTATTTTATAATTACGGACACTAAAAATTATAGGAGCAAATTATGAAAATATTGTCACTTCTGGGTATATCCCTTTTCACTTCAACTTTACTTATGGCAAATACTACACATATGTCAAATACTACTCTGGTCGAAAAAGCAAAAAATGCTGGACTCAAAGCGATACCTGCTGATGCTACGGCACTTAAAAAACTTATCGATCCCAAAGGAGAAATTACGGATGAAAAAGTAACCTTAGGAAAGCAACTTTTCTTTGAACCTAGACTCTCAAAAAGTGGTATTATTTCATGTAATACATGTCATAACCTTGGTTTAGGCGGTGTAGATGGTGTACCTGCTGCTGTAGGACATAATTGGACGGCAAACCCACATCACCTTAACTCACCAACTGTGTATAATGCAGTCTTTTTTGATGCACAATTTTGGGATGGTAGAAGCCCTGATTTAGAAGATCAGGCACAAGGTCCAATGCAAGCAGAACCAGAAATGGCAGCACCAAAGTCATTGGTAGAAGAGAGAATCAATTCAATACCAGAATATGTTGAATCCTTTCAAAAAGCGTATGGCAAAGATGTAAAAGTAGACTTTAAAACCATTACTTCTACTATTGGACTTTTTGAAAGAACATTGGTAACACCGTCACGTTTTGATGACTACTTAAATGGCAATAAAGATGCACTCAATGATACAGAAAAAGAAGGTCTTCAACTCTTTATAGATAAAGGATGTACTGCTTGTCATACAGGTATTGCTCTAGGTGGAAGTATGCAACCTTTCCCTGCAGTAGGAAAATATAAATATGCCAATATTGGTGACTTTAAAGGTGATAAAAATGGTATGGTAAAAACACCTACGCTTAGAAATATTACCCAAACTGCACCTTATTTCCATAATGGTGCTATATGGAGCCTTAAA
>JALSPX010000250.1 GCA_026985755.1 Sulfurovum sp.
AATATCTCTATATTCATGCTTGTGCCTACTGGTATATCTATCGGTTTGTTTAGTCTAATCTCTGCACCTAGTAAACCATTTTTAGAGGTAGTTAAAAGTATACTTACCTCTCCTATCTTCTCCTCTTGTCTATAGACAGAGAGACCTTTTTTTATCATTTTTGCTTGGTTTGAAGCATAAGAGAAGATGAGCTTCTTTTTACCATTGCTCAACGCCAAAATAGGTTTACCCGCGGCTGCTAAATCGCCTTCATGTAACATCAGCTTGTCTACCACACCATCAAACGGTGCACGTATACCAAGATACGAGAGTTGATGCGTGAGTGAGTCTATCTTTTCTTGGGTATTTTTCAGCACGGATTTTTTTGCCTTGACACCCAATGCAGAGGTTTCAAGTTTTTCTTTAGAGACTCCTCCTACACGGTAGAGCTTTTGGTTTCTACTGTGTATTTGTTGTGCCAGTTCAAGGTCACTCTTTTGGGTAGAGAGGGTGGCTTTGAGTGCATCTATAGAACTACGCAACTCTATAGCATCTATAGAAACAAGCATCTGCCCCTTTTTGACCCTTTGGGACTCCTCTACATAGAGTTTTTCTACGTATCCTGCGAGTTTAGTCGTAAGTGTGATGCTCTTGTCTGAATCTACCTGAGCCAAATAGCTAAGACGTTTTTCTAAACTACCTTGTTTGGGCTTGACTACAGGCACACTTATGGTATCTACGCTTGGTAAAGCTGTGTTATCTACCTCAGATTTTCGTTGTTCTAAAAGCCCTTTGCCTTTGATACCCAGTGCTATCACACCTAAAACTACTATGACTGTAATGATGATTTTTTTACGCATTATCTAACCCCTTGTTCCATAAGATACTCTATGGTATATTTACCTTTTTGATAGGCATATTTTGCCTCTATCACTTTAGCTTGTGCGAGCCATACTTTACCTTTGGCTAAAAGTAAGTCGTTGAGTGTAGATGCATCATTCTCATAACGCACCTGCTCTATTTTTGAAGCTTTTTGACTCAAACGAAGCTGTGCTTTGTTACCCAAGTAGGTGGCATAGCTCTGCTTTACCTGCTCTATAGCCTGTGCAAGAAGCTTTTTCAAATCACGCAGTGTCTGCTCTTTTGTAAAACCAGCCTGCATCTTGGCAATTTTTGCTTTTTGTATTGCGATGTCACGTTTGCCAAAATCTATAAGATTATAATTCACATTGACCCCTACTTGCCACAGCGTTTCATTCTCCCAGTTATTGGTAGCCAAATCTTCTCCATAGTTTTTACCTGCATACGCTGCTAAGTTCACTTGTGGCAAAGAGGCTGATTTGCTTTTGGCTATGCGTTTGTCTGCTTTTTTAAGTGCCATCTCTTCGAGAGCCACTTTAGAAAGACGTGAAGCTTTGGCATAAAGCGCTTTGAGGGAGTAGTGTGGCTTAGCTATTTTAATATGCAATGGTTTTAACTCTCCTATACTTCTACCTACCAACGCACCCAATGTTGCTTTGGTGGTTTCAATATTGGATACAAGCAAGCTCTCTTGGGTCTTTGCCATCTCTAAATCTGCCTCTGCTTTGAGTTTGTCAACCTCAGCTTTTTTGCCTAGCCTCACCTCATAGCTTATCTGCTTACTAAGCTTTTCTAGGGCATGGGTATACTTTTTTTGGGCTTTGAGTATCTCTTTTTGCGTCAAAACCCCTAGGTATAAAGAGCGGATATTATAGACTAACTGCTCTTGGCTAAGCTTCATTTTTGCCTGAGACATCTGTGTGGCAATCTGGTCTATCTCTACCTGTCGGGTTTGAGCAAAACCTGTAAAAAGAGGTACGGTATACTTGAGCCCTGCTGAAAAGATATCTTTGCTTGTCACCACAGGCGCACCTCCAGATAAGCTGCTGGGTACCAAGGGAGCAAGGGTGCGCTCTATATTGTAGTGGTTATAGTCCCCTACCACATTGAGTTCACCAAATTGTGAAGCCCTGCTTGAAGCACGATTGAGTTGTGCCAATTCTAATTGTGTTTGGGTTTGTTGGAGTGTAGTACTATGTTTATTCGCATAAGCAATGAGCCCCGAGAGTGTTTCACTCCAAAGGCTTGATATCACTAGCACACCTAGAAATACAAATTTCATAAAAAACTCCTATTGGTTTATCATGAGAGTATACCGTGCTAATATGGACGCAATATGAATCTTACACTTTCGATTTGGTATTACTCCCAAAATGGAAGTAAAAAAGCTACCTGCTCCTCGGAGAGTATAGAAGTAGTCTCTGCAATACATTTCAGGTGTACTTTGGTACCTTCTATTTTGAGTTTGGCTATTTGCTCAAGTGTCTTTTCTACACTTTTGGGATCTTCTCTGTCTATCATCGCTTCTGCGACAGATGCTTCTAGTGGTTTGAGCTGTTTTTTCAGGGCTTTTACTGCGGACAATGTCTCTTCTCTGACTACGAGCAACTTCTCTTTTTGCTCTTTAGTGAGTCCTAGTTTGGCTTTGTCCCAGTTTTGTATGAGTAGCTTTGTCATGTGAGGTAGACCTTCATGATTGACCAAAAATGGAGCACTTTTCAGGGCATTGATTTTATCATTGCTTTGCATCTCTTTTATCATTGTTACAAATGCTTTATGTGGATAGGTGGCTAACAACTCTGTAGCTATGAGTTCAAGCTCCTCTTTACTTACCTTGCCTTTTTGAGAAGGCATCACACCAAACTGTGCGACTTTGTTGGATTCACATACAGACTTAGAGGCATCTGGGTTTAGGACATAGTCTGCAATAAATGCTTTTTTCTCTTTGTCATTTTCCATCGCTAAGTTAATGTGAAACACCACCGCATCCATCGCAGGGGCTTTGAGTGTAGGGAGCTGAGAAAATTCTGGTTTTTCCAACATATGGCAAGAGGCACATTTTTTCTCCAAAAGTGCTGCTCCTGTAGAAGCCAGCGTCACTGCTGTCGTAGCGGCCAAAAGTAAAAGTGTTTTTTTCATAAAATTCCTTTGTATATATAGTCCCATTATTTTACATACCTAACATGAACTTAGTGTGAACGCTTCTCTAAGACAAGTTTTTTCTTTATGTCAAACTTTTGTATAAATTGTTCTATGCTCTGACGTAAGGTACGCTCATCCATAGAGCGTTTCTCTTTCATTGGAAACTTCAAAAAAAACTGCGGGGGCATGATAGAGTGCTCTTTTTGAGGATTCTTAAGGTAGCGATAGATCGCATTTTCTATATTTTTAGCACTGCTGTATTTGAGAAGATAACGTCTGTAAATCAAATCATTAGGTATCTGTTGTGCTTTATGACAAGCTAAACATCGGCTCTCTAACCCATCTGAGTAAGCAAACACACCTAACAACAAAGCCCATACCAATACTATTTTTCCCATCGTACCCGTACCTCCGTTCCTTCATTGATTTCAGAATACATCTCTAGCTCAAAACCATAATTTTCACACACAGCAGAGACGATATGCAGTCCTATCCCAAATCCACCCTCACTTTTGTTGGCACGATTGAAGCGTTGGAGTATATGTTTTAAGTCCTCTTTTTTGATACCTATACCTGTATCTGAGATGACCAGGGTCTCATGGTTGAGGATGACTTCGAGTGTGCCATGATGCTTGTTATACTTGATGGCGTTTGAACATAGATTGTCTATGAGTCTGAGTGCATCATTTTTATCCATCTCTACCTGTACACCCTCTACTATATGACGTACAATCTTAATATCTTTTGCCTTTGCCATAGAGGAGAAGTAGGCGATTCGCTCTTCTGTCAATGCAGAGAAATCAATCGTCTCAATCTTACGATGATAGTGATGGTTTAGATTTAGATAACTCAGGTCATCATAGATTCTACTCAGTGTCTTTGAGGCTATCTCTATACGTTTGAGCTCTTTGGCATTTTGATGCTCTGTATTGAGTGCTTCTATCATCTCAATATTCGTCAGTATCGTACTAATAGGTGTATTAAGCTCATGGGTCGTGTCTTGGATAAATTGATTCATACGGTTTAGCGATTCACGCATAGGGGCGACAAACAATCGCCCCAGATAATACCCCAATACAGAAAAAACAAGCCCTGCAATCAACATAAAAAATAGAATATTTTTTTTAAGATTGACTATAGGTGCTTCATTGATAGGTTTAGCCACAAGTATATAGGCTGCACCCAAATAATAGGGCTCTACTTTTCGCTTCTCATAGAGTATCCCTTTTTGTGTCGCATCAAAGGTGTGTGCTTTGGGGTAGGTGCCAAAGATATAATGCTTGTCTATGTCATAAATGGCTGTTTGTATCTGCTTATAGTTAGGATAGAGTAACGTATCTTCATGAGATTTATGTAACTTACGCAGTCTATTTTCTAGTTTTTTAGATGTATATTTGAGCATCTGCTTCTGCTGGCTTAACAGATGCTGTTTAGAAGAGGTATAAAATATCCATGAAGCCAGAGAAAAAAGCAACAGTGTCGAGAGCAAATAGATCACCAAAAAGCGAACCAGACTTCTCTTTTCACTACGTAACAAAACGGTAACCTATATTTTTTACAGTTTCTATCTTCTCTCTGCCTATCGCCGCACGTAATCTTTTGATATAGGTACGTAGCGCACCTGCACTTGGTTTTTCATCATATTCCCATAGTGCTTCATTAATGGTCTTATATTCCAAAAGCGTATCAGCGTGTTGTAAAAAAAGAGAAAGCAGTTTAATCTCTTTTGTTTTGAGCCCTATCTTTTTGCCATCTTGTGTCAGTGCCAACTCTTTAATATCAAAAAGCAATCCATCACCCAATACGACACGCTCCTCATGTGTCCCAAAAGAGCGTTTGAGCAACGACTCTACACGCACCAACAACTCTTTGAGTGCAAATGGTTTACGGATATAATCATCACATCCCAAAGCAAATCCTTTTTCCACATCCTCTACACTGTTGAGTGAAGTAATAAAAATGGCAGGTATCTCCTTGCCCTCATCGCGCAATTGCTTGAGAAAATCAAAGCCATTGATATGTGGCACTTTCACATCCAAAAGCATCAAATCCAAATGCTTTTCATAGGCTATCTCCTCAGCCTCCAGTCCATCATATGCAGTATGTACCTCATACCCTTTAAGTTCTAAAAATTGTTTGATGGTATCACTAAGTTGTATATCATCTTCTAAAAGTAAAATATGAGATGTCATGGTAGATTCCTTTAAGCCAAATTGTAACATATCTCCATGAACTAACTGTGAATTTGTTCGAGATCCAATCTTATCATCGTTCCTTTGCCCTCATCAGAAGTGATGGTTATCTCTATATTTTCACTGTCACAGTACTTTTTGACCAATGCCAGCCCGATTCCGTTGCCTTCTATGGTTTCATTGGCTTGAAAATAGTGTTCATAGATACGTAATAAATCTGCTGTATTCATCCCCACTCCTCTATCTTTTATACACAATTTTTTCTGAGTCAAACGAATCTCTATGGTCTCATGTTTGGGTGAATATTTCATCGCATTATAGAGAATATTGTCTATCATCTGTTCAAAACCTATTTTATCTGCATGGATCATCACCTCTTCTAACTTCAACTCAAAAATATGACGTGCCTGTAGCTCAAAATTCTTCACACGTTCCTCTATCAATGCTTTGACACTAAATGTCTCTTTTTCTATGCGATGTATCTCTTTGTGTAGTGCATAAGAGAGTGTGTCATAGAGTCGTCTAAGACGCAAAGAGGCATCTTCTATGCGCTGGATACGCTGTAAAGATTTCTCATCTTGAAGTACTTTTTTAAGCATCGTTGTGTTGGCATGAATGGTAGAGAGAGGGATATTAAGCTCATGCAGGGTTTCATCTACCACCGTGGTAACACTTTTTTGGATTTTTTGTTTAGAGGCAAAAAGCATACTACTCAAAATATATCCCCAACCCACTGCTAATAACAAAAACAAAACCCCAACAACAAACATATTCAAGCCATGCAACTGCCAACTCTCCACAAATCGATATACGGCTATCCATACAACAGACATCGTGACAAGATAGAGTACAAAAGCGATTACAAGTTCTTTAATACTAATCATCTCCTAACCTCATCTGATACCCTATACCTCTACTATTTTTGATTTGCGTTGGAAAATATCTCTTTAGTTGTGTCATATAGACACGCAATGCACCATCACTCGCTTCTTGTGATGGTGCCCAAAGACGAGATTTGATATATGTGCTAGGTACCACTTCTCCTTGTGCCTCGAGGAGCACTACAAGCAGATTTGCTGCTTTAGTACTCAAATCCACCTCTTTGCCTTCAAAAAAAAGTTTTTTACGCACGGTATCAAACTGATAGACCCCTATATCTATCCTCAAAGAACGTACCTGTCTACGCAATATCGCTTCTATACGTAAAAGCAACTCATCCAAATCAACAGGCTTGGTGATATAGTCATCTCCTCCGTGCATAAATCCCTCTTTTAAAGAAGATTTATCTCTACGCGAAGTAAGAAAAATAACAGGAGTCATATCCCCAGCATCACGCAGTTTTTGTAAAAGTTCAAATCCATTTTCATAAGGCAAATTCACATCAAAGAGATACATATCATAATTGTTTTCATAGGTATATTCCAGTGCAGAGTAAGGGTCAAATACTGTATCAAGCACAAACCCCTCTTCTTCTAAAAAGTCTTCGAGGGTTTCATTGAAGAGTTTGTCATCTTCTAAGAGAAGTATCTTAGAGGACACTGTGGTGTCCTTTGAGTGAGGAATGAGGAGTGAGGAATGAGGAATTATGGTAGGCATTGCTTTGCAATGCTTTTATTGTTAATCTTGCTATTTGCTGCGCAAATACTATCCGAAACTCTTCACTCTTCATTCTTCATTCCTCACTTGTAATGTTGCAAAGCAACATTACATAAGCATCCCACCATTGACCTTGAGTGTTTCACCTGTAATATAAGATGAATGGTCTGAGAGTAAAAATGCGACCGCATCTGCGACTTCACTTGGCTCTCCAAATCTTCCCATAGGAATCTTGGCAATGAAGGCATCTTTGACTTCATCTTTAAGCACCTCTGTCATCTCTGTAGCAATAAACCCTGGGGTAATGGTGTTATATCGTATCCCCGAAGTAGCAGCTTCACTAGCAAATGATTTTGTCATTGCTATAGTTCCACCTTTGCTTGCAGCGTAGTTTGTCTGTCCCGCATTGCCAGTCTCTCCCACGATAGATGCAATGTTTACCACGGATCCAAAACGTTTTTTACGCATTACTTTAAGTGCTTCTCTACAGCCTATAAAGGTAGACGTGAGATTGGCATTGATGACATCCATAAACGCCTCTGTTTTCATACGCATTGCCAAGCCATCTTTGGTTATACCTGCATTGTTCACAAGGTAAGAGAGTTCTCCATCTTCTGTGATAATGCTTTTAATCCCAGCCACAAATGCCTCTTCATTACTCACATCAAAGCCAATCACCTCC
>JALSPX010000251.1 GCA_026985755.1 Sulfurovum sp.
GAAAGAAAAAGATGGAACAGCCTCGTTTTGTATCAACATCTGGGTATATCGGAGGCTTAGCTCTCGTTATAGGTACACTTTGTTTATCCTATTTACGCATGAAAAACCTTGTTACCCTCAATGCAACATTAAGTCTATTTTATATCATTCTATTTACCTTTGCATCCATGATAGCATGGGAATATTTCAGCAGAACAAAGTACAACAAACGTTACCCCAAAAAGCCTCAAACATATACAACTTCACATACATACCTCTACTTAGTCAAATCTACCCTATATAGGTTCTCAGCCCTTTTCTTGCCTTTTTATATTGCTTATTTTATTATCCATAACCATTTTTATTTTATACACAACAATGCCTTCGCACCTACCATCAAATTCTCTGACTATTTCCTTATGATATTTCTCATTTTAGGACCTCCTTACATTTTTTTGACACTCAAATATAAAAATACGACAGCTTATGAGTTCAACGATTATGGCATTTTGACGATGGTTTTCCTCAAATCCATCGTCACCCTCATCTTTTTCAAAAAACACCCCTACGCACTCTATAAAAATAGACGCGTTAAAAAAATATTATTGGTCTATGTGGTCAATTTCTTTTTTTTAACGCTTATGACCAGATTTTTTTTAGTAGAGTTCCATGGTTTTGAAAAACATGTACATATTTTATTTTCAGATGCATACACGCAAGAGCACTGGTATACCAAAGCACGCAACTGGTATTTTATCTGTTTCCATCTGCTTTTTATCATTGACATTGGCATCGCTATTATTGGCTACAGTTTTGCCAGTAGATGGCTGGACAACCGTACAAAAAGTGTGGATATGACAGCATCTGGTTGGTTTGTCGCACTCTTTTGCTACCCGCCATTCAATCAATTGATTTCAAATAATTTTATCTATTATCACTCCTTGCCTACGCATGAGATTATTACTTCTCAAGTGGCTTGGTCTGTCATATTTGTCTTATTGCTCTTAGCCTATTCTCTCTATGTATGGGCGACAATGGCCTTTGGATTTAAGTTTTCAAACCTTACCAACAGAGGCATCATCTCACATGGTCCCTACAAATATGTAAGGCACCCCGCGTATATCTCTAAAAATTTTGCTTGGTTCATCGACACCACCTATGTCTTGACCAACATGTGGGCAAGTATCGCATTTTTTACCTGGAGTAGTATTTACGTTTTACGTGCGCTTACAGAAGAGAGACATCTCAACAGTGACAAAGCATACCTGGCCTATAAAAAGCAAGTCCCCTATCGGTTCATTCCCAAAATTATTTAGTCTAGCTTAAGGGAGCGTAAAATCATTCTTATAGATCACGGACCACGGCGATGATCCAATAAAAAAAGAGCCATAGAATGAAATAGGAAGACAGTAAGGAGAATAGTGTAAAATAAAGTTCGCACTTTTTGAAATCAGAATCAGCTTTTTTGCCGCATTAAAACTTTAATCATCGACTTTTAGTGGAAATCCACAGTGGCTCTGGATTTTATATTTTTTATAGCTGTTTTTGGGTTACCCACAGTTTCATAGAAAGAACCTCATTACAAATAATACTCCTCAGTCGCTAACTCTACTTTCTTCCCTTTTTGTTCCAGTACGATGACGGCGATCTCATCC
>JALSPX010000252.1 GCA_026985755.1 Sulfurovum sp.
ATTAGAAAAACCTATCAACATTATGGAAGTGTGTGGTGGACATACGCATACCATTATGAAGTTTGGATTGCCACAGCTTTTGCCTGAGAATGTCAACTTCATTCATGGGCCAGGTTGTCCTGTGTGTATCATGCCTAAAGAGCGTATAGACCATGCCTATGTACTCTCCAAGCAGCCTGACGTGATACTCATTACACTTGGTGATATGATAAAAGTACCAGGCTCTAATGGTAGCTTGCAAGATGCACGTGCCAAAGGTGCGGATGTACGTTTTGTCTACTCTCCGATGGAATGTTTGAAAATAGCAGAAGAGAACCCAGATAAAACAGTCATTTTCTTTGCCATTGGTTTTGAAACGACTACCCCTATGACAGCTGTACTTGTAGAGCAGGTCATCAAGCTAAAAGTACCCAACATACTCTTTCACATCAACCATGTCACTGTTCCTGAGGTTATGGTAGAGCTTATTGATAGTCGTGATGTACATGTAGACTCTTACAACAACGAGATAGATGCCTTTCTCGGACCAAGCCATGTATCTGTCATCTCTGGCTCTAAAATTTACGATAAATTCCCTAAAGACTATGGTCGTCCTGTGGTAGTCACTGGGTTTGAGCCTGTGGATGCCATGCAAGGTATTAGCATGATAGTTAAGCAGTTTGTAGAAGAACGCTGTGAACTAGAGATACAGTACAAACGTGTGGTAAACCATGATGGAAACCTCAAAGCACAAGCACTCATAGAGAAGTATTTTGAAAAGATGAGTCTTTTTAGATGGCGTGGGCTAGGTAATGTGCCTGATAGTGGGCTAAAACTACGTACTGAGTATAGCAAGTATGATGCAGAAATCAAGTACAAAGACGTACTCCCTATAGCAGAGATAGAAGACCATCAACTTTGTATCTGTGGGGATATACTTCGCGGTATGGCGAAACCGCAAGAGTGTACTATCTTTGGGACAGCGTGTAAGCCTACTACGCCTATTGGCTCTTGTATGGTAAGCAGTGAAGGAGCTTGTGCTGCGTATTATAAGTATGGGAACCTCATTTAATCACGCAACGCGTGCCTTGTCGTGCCGAACACCCTTGAAAGCGGAGCGATTTGAGAGGTACGACGCTTTTTTGCTTCGTTTTTTCTAAAAAAATGAAGAGAGAAACAACGCCTCAATTTGAAATAAAGAGGAAAACGGTAAAAGGAATTTAATGACCAAAAATATTACTATCGCCCACGGTAACGGTGGAGAAGAGAACAACGAACTGATTAAGAAAATCTTCTATAAGCACTTTAAAAATGACATCTTAGAAAAGAGTGAAGATGCTGCGGTCATAGAAGATGGAAAACTGGCTTTTACTACAGATAGCTTTACCGTAAGTCCTCTGTTTTTCCCTGGTGGAGACATAGGTAAGCTAGCTATATGTGGTACATGTAACGACCTAGCGATGATGGGTGCGAAGCCTAAGTACATGACCTGTTCAGTCATCATAGAAGAAGGTTTTTCTACGCGTGAGTTAGAAAAGATAGTCAAGTCCATGAAAACAGAACTAGAGATCAACGGTGCCATTGTTGTGAGTGGTGACACGAAGGTAGTTCCTAAAGGTGCAGTAGATCAACTCTTCATCAACACCA
>JALSPX010000253.1 GCA_026985755.1 Sulfurovum sp.
ATCACATTTCTCTTTGCGTGCCATGACGTATTGTATGGTATCTTCTAGGTCTTTGTATTTTTCGTTTCTCTCCATGAGTTCTATGGCTTCGTTTATCTCATCATTGCCAAACTCTATCACATTAATAAGCTGATTTATTAACTTTACCTGTGCCAAAGTTTCTATTTTATTTAGTTTTTTTCTCAATATATAATACACAGTAGTTAACAAATCACAAGAAGTATAAAATGTGTATTGCTCTATATTGTCCATGAAATAATCTAGGAGTGCCTTACTTTCTTTATACGTCGGGCGTGAAGTATCAGAAATATCTATCAAGATATTTGCATCAAAAAATATTTTAGTCATCTCTGTTTGCTTTAATCACTTGTATGTCAGGTGTATTAGCAGAGATAATTCCCATTTTCATTTTGAATTCTTGTGCTAACGCTTTGCGTTTTTTCTTTTCGATGTAGTCTTCTATTGCCTCAGTGACAATATGACTTTTTTTCTTATGCGTCTCTTGTGCATAATTTTTTAATTTCTCAGCAATATCAACAGGCAAAGAAAACAGCTCTTTTTTATAGCCTGACTTTTCAACTTTTACTGTCATAATTTGTCCTTTATATACTTTAATAATTATAGTATATACTTTTCACATACAAAAGTCAAATGATTATGCTTTAAAAAGTGTCCCACCCACATGTTCACCATCTACAAGCAAAGCTTTCACATCACTCAAGTTAAAGCCTGATGCCAAAAACATCTCTCTGCCACGTTTCATGAGATAATCTGCTGCTTGTAACTTAGTGACTATGCCACCTGTGGCAAATACATTGTTGGGTGTATGTTCTGCATTTAGCTCTTCTTGTGTGATGTGAGTGACTACTGCACGGCGTTTGGCATCGTCATATCTGTTTGGGTCTTTGTCGTAGAACGCATCTATGTCTGAGAGTATGACCAAAAGTCTTGCATCAAAGTGGTGTGCGACATGTGCAGAGAGTCTGTCATTGTCTCCAAAAACAAGCTCTTCGATGCTTACGGTGTCATTTTCATTGATGATAGGTACTACATCATTTTCTAATAATGTATCAATTGCTACTTTGGCATGATCGATATGTTCAGTAGAATCAAATACATCTGAACTCAATAAAACCTGAGAGCATAGTATATCAAATTTGGAAAATTTTTCTTGATACATCTTAAGTAAAAGTGGCTGTCCAATAGCTGCTAGTGCTTGTCTATTTGCTATATTTTCTCTATCTAAAGGCAAGAGTGTATGTCCTGCTGCTACAGCACCTGAACTTACAAGTATGACCTCATATTTATGTGCTTTAAGCGTAACAATCAGTTCAACCAATGATAACATACGCATTTTAGCAATCGTACCATTTTCGGTTAAGACATGAGACCCTACTTTAATGACTATTCTTTGTACATCCATCAATTAAACCTCTTGTTCTGCTTCAACATTTTTTACAAAATCACCGATGGCATATCGTAATGCCTCAGTATTTAGATGTGCTACAGAAGATATTGGTAACACAAAAAGTGGTTTCTTTTGTGGTAATGCTATTCCAAAATCTATATCAAACCCATAACTCAAATAATTCATATCAGCTTTATATTTACTCAATGTATCATTTGCCTCTAGACCAATATCAGATAAAAAAGTTTTTGTCAGTATATTGACTTCATCTTGAGAAAGTGAATCTATCTTCGTAATGGCAATGGCATGCTTACGTGTTGCCAATGTCTCAGAGTAACGCTGTAGTTCAACAAGCAGTGTCTCATACTGATACTTCATCTCTCTATAGTTGGTTGCATCTATCATAAGTAAAAGTGTTTTGGTACGTTCAATATGTTTTAAAAATTCTAGTCCCAATCCTCTACCATCACTGGCACCCTCAATGATACCAGGGATATCTGCCATCATAAATGAGTCATAATCACCCATATGTACCACACCAAGTTTTGGCGTGAGTGTAGTAAACTCATAATTTGCTACTTGTGGTCTGGCATTAGAGAGTGTAGCTATGAGTGTAGACTTCCCTACATTCGGATAACCAACCAGACCTACATCTGCAATCAGTTTCATTTCTAAACGTACTTGTTTTGTTACCCCTGGAAGTCCTGGTTGTGCATAAGTTGGTCTTTGATTACTAGAAGATTTAAAGTGCATATTTCCCAACCCACCTTTACCACCTTCTAAAAAAAGTATCACATCACCCTCATTAAGTAAATCCAATAACTCTTCACCTGTTTCCATATCTACCACTGTGGTGCCAGGAGGTACAGTAATCACCATATCCTTACCCTTTCGACCATAACATTTACGCCCCTCACCTGGTCGTCCATTTTCTGCCTTTATGTGTTTACGTCCACGCAAAGCAGATAAAGTATCCGTATTATTATCTACTTTAAAATAAACTGCACCACCACGTCCACCATCTCCACCATCTGGACCACCATTGGTAACAAACTTCTCTGTCCAAAAAGAGATAGCACCTGCCCCTCCCTTACCAGAACTTATCATGAGTTCAACACTATCTACAAACATTTACTACCTTTTTGCTATATACAACCATCTTTTTTATAATGAATTCTAAAAGTATATCTAAATTCGAAAAAATATTGTTATAATTTGAGCAAAGAAACAAGGATACGTCATTATGCCCATCAAAAAAATACTTCATACTGCTACACTTACTACAATAGTAGCTCTACTTTATGGATGCAGCAGTACAATCTCAAATAAAGAAGGAGGCGGATACTATCAAGATGGTATCTATTTTGGTGAGCATTTATCAAAAGCTTATGTACGTGGTGTGCGAGATGGATGCCAAACAGCAAAAGGAGAGTATACAAAATCACATTGGTTTTTTCAAAGGAAAAAAGAGTATGTTGAGGGTTGGTTTATAGGTAGAAATAAATGTAGAGGATTATTGAAAATAGATGAGAATGGAGATTTAGTACTCCCTGAGAAACAGGAAGTATCTACAGAAAGTCCTGCAATATTAGAAAAATTCTAATGATTTATGCGGGAATAACCGAAACTTTCTTTTGGCTTCTATTTTTGTTGTCAAATTTAACAACACCTTCAATCATTGCAAAGATAGTATGGTCTTTACCCATTCCTACACCGTTCCCTGGGTGTACTTTTGTTCCTCTTTGTCTGATGATGATATTACCAGGAATCACTGCTTCACCGCCATACTTTTTAACGCCTAAACGACGTCCAGCTGAATCACGATTATTTTGAGTGGACCCTTGTCCTTTCTTGTGTGCCATATCAATCTCTCCTTATGCTATTTTAGTTATTCTTACTCTTGTAAAGCTTCTCCTGAAACCACGTTTGAGTTTTGAATCTTTTCTTCTTCTTTTTTTGTAGATAATAACTTTTTTATCTCTACCTTCATTGATGACTTCACCCTTAACTACTGCACCCTCTACAAAAGGAGTACCTACAGTTAAGTCACCGTTATTTACTGCTAGAACTTCTTTAAATTCTACTGCTGATTTTGGCTCAAGATTCATATTGTCAAAACAGATGATATCACCCTCTTGCACTTTGAATTGTTGGCCACTTGCTTTAATGATTGCGTACATTGCAAACCCTTTATGTTCTTATGTTCTTTAAAAAGTTCGTGATTATACCCAAAGTTAATTGAATATTTTTTTAAACTAAGCACTATTTTTCAAATAGCTTTCACTTTTGTGTCTAAAAATTATAATCTGCCCCTGCGAGTGCAATACATTCTATTTCAACTAAAGCATTTTTTGGTAATGTTTTGACTGCGATAGTACTACGTGCTGGTTTATGCATGCCAAAATAATGGGCATATACATTATTTACCACTTCAAAATCATTCATATCTGCCAAATAAATCGTTGTTTTAATCACATCATTAAAATGTGCTCCTGCCGCTTCAAGTACATAAAAAAGGTTTTTCATTACTTGATGTGTTTGATGTTCTACATTTCTAGTTTCCATTTTTCCATCTGGCATTAATGCGATCTGTCCAGATGTATATATCAATCCATTTGCCTCTATTGCTTGTGAATATGGTCCTATTGCAGCAGGTGCTTCTTTTGTCTCAATAAATTTCATGCTTTGTTATCCTCTAATTTCTTTCATAAAATATATACGATGTTGAGTAGTCTGAAAATTCGAAATAGACTTTCTTCTCACCCTTGTCTTTCTTGCCATTGAGATTAATATCATCAATACCATATCCATATCGGTATGGTCTTGCTCCACCATCGGTTGTACCTTTTGCGGTAGAGAGCTTATCTATATGAATAAACTTATGTACAAGTTTCTCTCCTGCATAAACATCAAGTACTCCATTGGTACCTGTCCAGTTTTGTAATGAACGGCTCAAACTATTTTGTGTCTCTTGTGTACACCCTGCAAACAGAAGTATGACACCAGAAGCAAGTAATATTTTTAATTTCATCATCTATCCTTTAGTCATTTTCAGTATTGTATCACGATTAGACTTTTGGCATTCCAAATTTTTGGGTAATAAGTTCACCATCATCATTAAAGTACAAATAATATAACTTATCTTTCACTATAGTGAGTCCAGCCAAGTATCTTAATGCAAGATTTGCTTGCAATGAACCTATATGCATCACGATAGGTGCAGTAATTCCAGCAGGTTTATGGTCAGAAATATTAAAGACTTTAAAGTTTGCTTCATCAAAAAAGCAAACCTGCCCGTTAAACGCTTCTACTGAAGCATATATCCATGGAGTATTTGTCTCTTTTGCATAGGTATCTATCTCTCCACGTACAGGTAGGTTATCTGTCCCATCAAGGATAAGGTCATAGGAGTTTCCCATCTCTTTAAAGGATTCAAAATCCATATCAAAAGCCACTGTTTTCACAAAAGGATTTTTAGATTCTATGAGCTTACAGACTACTTTGGCTTTATTTTGTCCTTCATCATCCAATCTAAAAGCTATCTGTCTATGTATATTATGAAATGATACCGTATCATAATCTACCATATGTATCTCACCGATACCCGAAGTACCCAGTGCCATAGCCAAAGTACACCCCAGTCCACCAGAACCAATAATAGCTATTTTCTTTTTTTCTAAACTCTGTTGTACGTTTGAACCCCAGAGTTGTATCTGTCTATTAAAGTATTCACTTTGTGTCATTGGCTTTGTCTTCTCTCAGTTTCAGTTCTCTTTCAAATCCCCAAGCCTTACGATGCTCTAATACTTCACTCTTCTCTATCACCTCAACGAGCATAGACTCTTTGTCTTCAAGCATCATCTCTACTTCACCTTCTGGAGATACCAACATCGTATCACCATAAAACTTCCATTTGACTTCCTCATCACTATACTCACCCAAACGGTTGGCACGAAGTACATAACAACCGTGTAAAAAAGCTTTTGTCTTAATGATTTCCCGCCATCTATTGTGCGAACCAAAAGTAGATGCCGTAGGCAATAAGACCAAATCTACCTTTTTATGTGTCACCTGCTCCCAAAATGGGTCAAAGTGCAATTCAAAACCTGCCATCACCATAACCTTAAACCCTTTAAGGTTAAAAGTCATCGCATCTTTAAGTGGAGCCACCTCATTGGCAAAAAATTTCTTTTCATTCCAATGTGTGTAAGGCAGTAGAATTTGTTGTTCATAATAGCGTGTATTTTTTGCTGTTATTTTTACAATCGTTTTATGATAGCCATCTTTTTTAGTGATGATAATAGGTGCAATAAAAACAATATCATACTTTATAGAAAGATTTTTAAGTAACTCTAGATGTTTCTTTGTTTGTTCTTTTACCATATTAGGAGCCATGGTAGCAAATTCTTTAAAAAAGTGATTAAGCACATATTCACCAAGCAGCATCACATCTGCACCACGTTCAGCTGCTTTTTTAAGATAAAACTCCAAACGTGTAGCATTCATCCCCAATGTTGGCAGTTGAAGTGCAGCGACTACCAGCTGTGCCATTATGCATCCTCTGCTATATTTTGATTGGCTTGTTCAATCACTGTTATTTTTGTTTTTGCCTCTTCTATGAGTGTTTGTGCCTCTTTAATATTCTTTAAACCCTCTTCATAAAGCTTTACTGATTCTTCAAGCGTAATCTCTGGATTCATAAGTTTTTCTAGCAATTCTTTAGAATGCTCTAACTTCTCTTCAAATGTACTATTTTTCATCTTTTACCTCACTTTTATAAAAGCTTTCAAAGAAAGCATACCATAATTCCTAATTCCTAATTCCTAATTCTAACACTTCTCTTATGTGCGCTTCAAATTTCTCTACCTCTACCAAAAAAGCATCATGTCCATAATTACTCTTCACTTCTAGATAACTATGTGCCTGTCCATTACGTGCCATCATCTTAGCGATATGCTCCATCTCCGAAGGAAAAAACAAATAGTCCGATGAGAAAGAAATCAAATGCACATTGGCTTTAATACGGCTAATCGCATCATGCAAAGAGTCATACCCACGGCTAAGGTTAAAGGTATTGATAGCCTTAACGATATAAAGGTATGAAAGTGGGTCAAAGATACGTGAAAAGTTATTTGTATTATACTCCATATAACGCTCTACTTCATAGCGACCAAACAATTCAAAGAGTCCATCAGTACCTACATAGTTACGCCCAAACTTATCGTCCATAGAATCAGGTGAAAGGTAAGAGATATGCCCTGCAATCCGCCCAATGGCAAGCCCATCTAAGCCTTCTTCTTTAAAGTCATCTTTTTCATAATTCCCATGCTTAAAACGTGGGTCTCTACGTATGGCTTCTACAGCTACTTTGTTAAAAGCTATCGTCCAAGGGCGCGTTGCATAGGTAGCAGCAAGTGCGATGATATCATCTGCAAAGTTAGGGTAGTCAACTGCAAACTGTAACGCCTGCATCCCACCCATAGAACCACCGACGATAGCTCGTACATGGTGTATACCAAGATCTGAGAGCAAATGCATCTGCGCACGTATCATATCTTTGATAGTAACTACGGGGAATTTTAGCCTATAAGGGGCTTGTGTCGAGTAGTTGTTAGACATAGGACCAGTACTTCCAAAGCAGGAGCCTATTACATTGGTAGATATGACAAAATATTTTCTGGTATCTATCCCCTTGCCATCACCGATGAGTCCATCCCACCAGCCAGCTTTACGTTCTCCCTCATACACACCAGCTGCATGATGCGAACCAGAAAGTGCATGACAGACCAATACAACATTAGAGTGGTCAGCATTAAGCTCACCATAGGTTTCGTAAGCTATCTCATACGGTTCTAAGATACGCCCAGATTCCAAGTAAAGTGGTGAGCTAAAATGTGCTGTTTTGGTTTCGATTTTCATAGACTGCTTTGATGGTGAAATTTATTGGTAATATTTTATCATATTTAAACTTGTAGGGT
>JALSPX010000254.1 GCA_026985755.1 Sulfurovum sp.
AGGTATTGCTCTAGGTGGAAGTATGCAACCTTTCCCAGCAGTAGGCAAATATAAATATGCCAATATTGGTGACTTTAAAGGTGATAAAAATGGTATGGTAAAAACACCTACGCTTAGAAATATTACCCAAACTGCACCTTATTTCCATAATGGTGCTATATGGAGCCTTAAAGAAGCTGTCCAAGAGATGGGGACTACACAACTTGGTATGAAAATCTCTGATGAAGATGCATCTAAAATAGTTACATTTTTAGGTTCACTTACAGGGAAAAAGCCAGAAATCATTTATCCACAGTTTCCAATGAGTACAGATAAAACAGCAAAACCTGACTTCAAATAATCACATCACACAAAATAAGTTTTCTTGTTTTGTGTCAACATTTCTATCATTCCTTTATGATATGATGTCGCAAAAAGCACCTCATAAAAGGAATGATAGATGCATATGCAATTCTCAGAAGATACAGAACATAACTACTTTTTTTCCCAACCACACCAGCCCTTTTTTGTATTGGCTTTTACCAATGCCATTGTAATCATGTTCATTTTCACACTTAGTTTCAAGGGTATGATACCTATGGATATTACTGCTGTAGACTATCATGCTTACAGCTTTATCTATCTGCTTTTTACCCCTGCATTTTTTGGATTTTTATTTACTACATTTCCTCGTTTTGCCTCTACACCTGTGATAGATAAAAAGCTTTACCTCAAAGTCTTCACCCTCTACTATATTGGTTCAGCACTTGTAATATTAGGAAGTCTTGCTACCCCTGTATTTACTGGATTTGGGATGCTTATAACCTTTGCAGGACATCTATTTGGTTTTTTAATATTAAACAATATATACATAAAAACCACTATACAAGATACCCATGATTTACGCTGGATAACCATAGCAATGGGGGTTGGGGTTATCGCACATGCTCTACTCATAATAGGTACACTTTTACATATAGGTATGACTGGATTTGCTACAGAGATAGCCATTTATCTCTATCTATTTTTACTTGCATTTACTGTTGCACAACGTATGGTGCCTTTTTTTTCGCACAGCATGGTAGAGAAAAATGAAAGCTTGCTAAAAACCCTCTTTATACTACTTTTACTTCATATCGCTATAGAAGGATTTATCGCTAATGGTGCATTTTTTATTGACCTTGTTATAGGTATCTTACTACTAAAAGAAGTACGACGATGGAGACTTCCATTTCCCAATACAAATCCTCTACTTTGGATACTGCATCTAGCTGTTTATTGGGCTGGTACTGCATTTGTGTTAGGAGGTGTAACAAACTTCATAAGTGTATGGAAGGGTACATCCTTTTTGGCTTTAGATATCCATCTGTTGGTGCTTGGCTTTCTCTTTACTATACTTATAGGTTTTGGTTCACGTGTGACACTAGGACATTCAGGGAATATGATGCAAGCAGACAAATGGCTAAGAAATCTTTTTATCATGACTCAAATTGTCGTGTTAGCACGTATCTTAGTTTCCCTCATAGCAAGCTTTGGTTTGGACTTTATGATCCTTTTTGATATCACTGCAACACTATGGATACTTATGTTTACTATTTGGGCTTTTCGTTTTTTTGCGGTACTTATCAAAGGTAAACAACTTAATTGACATTTTTGTGCTAAAATAGACCTATTCAAATTAATATTATACGGAGTACATAATGTCACATTTAAAAAAAACAATATTGGCTTTTGGTCTATTGACATTCAATAGTTTTGCAGCAAGCCCAGAACAAGTCGAACAATATCTTACTGTCTCTAACTCAGAAGAAGAGCTTATCTCACTTGAATCACAGTTTTCTGCTATGCAAAAGAATATACAACAAATAGATAGCAATGCCACAAAAAGTAAAACCTATGATATGCAAATGCTCTCTCTTCGTTTTAAAGATTATTTAGAAAAAAATATCAGCGAAGATGAGATGACAGAAATTTTAGAAAATTATAAAAATGTCGTGCTTTTACAATTTGTCTCAGCTTCTAGTGAAGCAGAAACTGCTGACCCTGCTGCCATCAAATCATATTTGAGTACCTTAGAAAAATCAGAAGAATCAAAAGCACGTATAAACATTGTCGAAAAGATAAGTAAAGAGTTTTACTCTAAAGAGGGCATTATGGTGTTATTTAATGATCTTATGAAGCCACTGATCGAAAAGGGTATAGGTGGGCAAAAAATAGATGAGAAAATGTTAAAAAAAATGCAGGAGAGTTATATTAAAGTGATGACTGAAGCCTCACAAGGCATCACACTTTATGCAAGTAAAGACTTTACTCTTGCAGAGTTAAATGAACTATTGAAAGTTGCACAAACACCTGCAATGGACCATGAAGTGAAAGCAGTATTTGGAGCAATGGCTTATGCACTTAAAGAGTACTTTATGTCATTGGCAAATCGCTATGATGTTAAAAAACACCAATCAAACGATACACAAGTACCTAAAAAATAAAATAATATGGACTCTATTTATATCACTGACCTAGATCATACCTTTTTACGTACGGATCTAAGTATCAGTGACTATTCCGCTACAATATGGAATAACAAGACCAAAACATCTCTCATGTCAATCGCTACTGCAAGAAGTTTTCAAAAATCCCATGATTTTTTAGATAAACTTCATCTGGATGCACCGATGATACTGTTAGATGGCACTATGATTGTCACACCTGAAAAAAAGCTTATTGATATAAAAACGATCAACAAAGCATTGGGTGATGCAATCATTCATGAAGGTGAAAAATATGATATTTATCCTTTTGTCATAGCCCTAAAAGATCTCAAAACATTGGATGAAGCATTTCTTTTTCCTACTTCACTCAACCTACACCAGCATGGTGTCTTAGAAAACTATCGTAATGATCCACGTATGATAGAATGCAAGAACATACGTGCAATGGAGATGAATCTCAAACTGGTCTACTTTGGTGAGCAGAAAGAGCTTCTGCCCCTACATAATCATTTACAAAAAACTTTTGGTAAAGAACTAGAGTATAAACTATCTCCAGAAAAATACAGTGATGGATGGTTTTTAACTATCCTCCATCCCGAAGGTGACAAAGCACATGCACTCAGCAAAGTGATGGAGTATTTAGAACGAGATGCCAAGGATGTGACTGTCTTTGGTGACTCTGTCAACGACATAGGTATGTTTAAACTTGCAGGTACCTCTGTGGCTGTATCTAATGCACTCAATGAAGTAAAAGCGGTTGCCGATATAGTGCTACCACATTCCAATGATGAAGACGGGGTAGCACGCTATCTAGAGAGTGTATAATCTCATGAAAGCTTTCTCTTTTTTACTTTTTTCTACTACTCTTTTTGCTTCTAGCATGTTTGTCATGACTGATAAGCATGGAAAAGTTGTCCAACGCAATACTATGGCACATGCAGCTAATGCTTTTTTAGAACAAAAAAACACAGAATATTCTCTTCAGGCAATCTATGATGAACTACATCGTGCAGAAAATTTGGCACGCAGAGCTCAGGCAGCCAGAGAGCATGCTGCGCGAATTGCCAAGGCAAAAGCCCAAGCAAAGCAAAAAGGAAAAACATATCATCTCACGAATGCAGATAAAAAGCAACTATTGGAAGATGCCAAATACTTCAAAGGTGGAAAATATGTCTGGGGAGGTACTACGCCTCAAGGATTTGACTGTTCTGGCTATGTACAATATCTCTATAGAAAACATCATATTAACCTCCCACGTACTGCATGGGCACAATCTAAAAAAGGTATATCTGTAACAAAACAAAATCTACAGAAAGGTGATTTGCTCTTTTTTCTTACAGATAAAAAACGTGGTATTCCTGTTACACATGTTGGTATCTATATTGGTAACCAAAAGTTTATTCATGCCGCTTCAAAGAAAAAAGGGATTATTATCTCTCCTCTGAATACTGGGCACTATGCAGACACCTTCGTGTCTGCTAAAAGAGTATTAAATCCATCTATTTAGATTTAATTTTATCATATTCTAGTCGGCACATCTGCCAATATCTTCTCCACATTCTTACCCGAGATATCCACCTTGTCATAGATATTTCACTGCTCTAGTTTCATACTACAAAAGGATATGACTTACGATGGTAATAACAAAAACTTATCTTAATCCCTCATCAAATTTAGAATCAAGAGAAAGTTTAAATTCTATTTTGTCCTTCAAAAAGCCCATCTTTTCCTTTGGCATTATATTAACAAAACTTATCTTTTTTCCAAGTCTTTTTTTCATGCGTTCTTTAAGCTTATGAATAACAAGTACCTCATCTACCAGTATATTTTTAATCCTCTTGTCATTCCCTACATATATCTTACCCTCTGTATATGGCAATAATTTTTCTCTACTAATTTTTCTATTGGTTGCCACAGCATTGATAAAATTATTATACGTTGGGCTAAGAAGTTGTTCTTTTAGATAAACCTTTTCTTTCTCTCCTACTTTTTTAAAAAAACTGATAGGCTTTTTGTATTTACCAGAACTCAAATCATCCTCTTCCACCCCTATCTTTTTCGCAAGTTCTCCTATATAATAGTGTGGCATAATAACCCCGATAGAACCTACAATAGCATTTTTATTGACAATAAGTGGCTTAATTGCTGAGGCGATATAGTACCCGCCTGACGCTGCAATACCCTGTATATACATAGTCACATTTTTTTCTTTGGTATAGTCTTTGAGATACTCACTTAACTCCTCTGATGCTGAGGGTGAGCCCCCTGGAGAGTTCATAACAAAAAGTACTTCAGCATAATCTTTGTCTTCTTTAACCTTATCCATACTCTTCATTACTTTGTTAACAAATTTTTGTGTCACTGGTTGATTAAAGTCCACCACTGCCACTTTTTGCCCAAACGGTACAGGCTCTCCTATCAGCCCATACTGTTTTGCCAAAAATCCCAAAAGTGCCACTTCAAATAGAATCGCCAATACAAACATCAATGTTTTTATCTTGGCACTTCGTGCATCCCATGCTGCTTTTTTTTGCTCTAAAACTTCTTTCTCTTCTTTGCTACCAAATAATCCAAAAAATGCCATTACTGTTGTCCTTTATTAAAATAAGTGTGATTATGGCATAAAAAAATGAGAAAAAGATGAGTTATCTTTTCAATGACCAGCCATTTATGAAGTAATAAACATACAATAATTTCATTATTACCGCACGCCAACCTGTCAACCTCTCTAATTTAATTTTGATATAATCCTTCTTATCAAAGTATATTCTCAAATTTTGAGCAAATATGTAACTATCAAAATGCAATACCAATAGATATTTAGGACAATCATGAAACTAATAGTAGCCATCACAGGAGCATCAGGTGTCCAACTGGGCAAGAAATTTGTAGACTATCTACCTTCTGATGTAGAAGTACATGTGGTTGTCTCCAACAATGCTTTCACTGTTGAGAGTTTCGAGAATAAAAAAGTCACTCTACATTCTAGTGACAATATCGCATCAAGTATTTCTAGTGGTTCATTCCAAATAGATGCTACAGCTATCATACCATGTAGCATGAACACCCTTGCCAAAGTAGCCTGTGGTATTAGTGACAACCTTCCTACCCGTGTGGCTGCTGTAGCACTCAAAGAGCAAAAAAAGTTACTTCTTGCTCCTCGTGAGTTGCCATTTTCTGCCATCGCTTTGGAAAACATGCAAAAACTTGCCAGCCTTGGGGTCATCATTGCACCTCCAGTGATAGGGTATTATTCTGAGTCTTCTAGTTTGGAAGATATGGAGAAGTTTATCATCGGAAAATGGTATGATGTATTAGGCATACCCAACACGCTTTATACGCGTTGGGAGTGAAGAATTAAGAATGAGAAATGAGGAATTATGGTATGCTTTCTTACAGAAGCTTTTATTAGGAAATAAAACAATGACTTCATTTAATTATAATGCTACTATAGAGTCAATATTCTTCACTCTTCACTCTTCACTCTTCATTAAAAAATCTAAAGGATTTTTATGAAACGTGCAATCTATCCAGGTACTTTTGACCCTGTAACCGTAGGACATATAGACATTATGAAACGTGCATGCTCTATGTTTGATGAAATCACTATAGCAGTGGCGAAAAGTGCATCGAAAAAACCTATGTTTAGCCATGAACAACGTATCGCTATGCTAGAAGCTGTCACTAAAGAGTTTCCTAAAATCAAAGTTGTTGGGTTCGAGGGCTTACTTGTAGACCTTTCAGATAAACTTGATGCCAACATCATTATACGTGGGCTTAGAGCGGTGAGTGACTTTGAATATGAGTTGCAGATGGGTTATGCCAATGCTTCGCTCAAACCAAGCATAGAAACTATCTTCCTTATGCCTAGTCTTGAATATGGCTTTGTGAGTTCTTCCGTGGTACGTTCCATCTTGCCTTTTGATGGTAAAGTAGACCATCTACTGCACCCCACAGTACTTAAAATGATACAAGCGTATAGAAAATAATGTATATACTCTTTGAAGGCATCGACACCTGTGGGAAAAGTACACAGATAGAGCTACTGGCACAAAAGTTTAAAGATATTGTCGTAACGAAAGAGCCAGGAGGCACAGCCTTTGGTGTGAAAGCCAGAGAGATACTTCTCTCTGATTCCTTGTCATCCAAACGTGCAGAGCTTCTACTTTTTCTTGCTGACCGTGCTGAGCACTATGAAGAGGTCATCAAACCAAACAAAGAGAAAACCGTCATCTCTGACCGTGGATTTCTCTCTGGTATAGGCTATGCACTTGCCAATGGTGACTTTGATTTTGATGTACTGCTGACACTCAACAAGTTTGCACTCTCCAATCACTTCCCTGACAAAATCATCCTTTTTCTAACCAACATGGAAACACTCACACAAAGAACTTCTGAGAAAGAGCTCGATGGTATAGAACTTCGTGGACTTGAGTACCTCATAAATGTACAAAATAAAATGCATGAGCGTTTGCAAAAACTAGGCATAGATTACCTAGAAATAGATGCGACTGATAGTATCGAGAATATTCATCAAAAGATAGTCAGCTATTTAGAGCTATAATTTCATTAAAGTAACAGGGTACATGAATGAGCAAAGAAAATATTAAAATTGTACAAAATATTTTAAAATCTAAAAATAAATATAATCTCGCTATTAAACTTCAAGATTCGTACTATATATCAAGAATTACTGAGTCTATGGGAGAATGGGAAAACTGCATCCTTGACATATTTGTGCATCCAAACTATTATTTAGAATTAAAATCAACAAGCGAATATCAAGAACTATTGGAAATCTTTCAAGGGTTATCAGATAGCAATACCTATATTGACGGATTTGAATTTAAAATTAATACAAAAAT
>JALSPX010000255.1 GCA_026985755.1 Sulfurovum sp.
CATGATATCTATTTGTATGATAAAATTATTGAAGAGTCCGTACAAGGACATAAAAAAAGAACTTTTACCATTCCTAAAAAACGTATGATAAAAGTCAAAAAGAAAAAGATAAAACCTCTTTCTAACTAAAAATTTCTCTACTTTTGACGCATCTTTACACGCTGAAGATGCGTCAAAGCTATCGCCATTGCATCTGTAATATCTAAAGGTTTTATCTCTTTTTTAATACCATAGAGTCTCTTTACCATAAAGGCTACTTGTTCTTTGGTAGCTTTACCATTACCTGTAACCGCCTTTTTAACCTGTAGTGCTGTATATTCATGGAAAAAGCCTACCTCCTGAAGTATTTTAAGACAGAGTGCACCCCTAAACTGTGCTAATTTAATGACCGACTTTGGATTGAAAGCAAAAAAGATATCTTCAATGGCAACTTCATCTACCTTATGTGTCTTTAAGATAAGATCAATCCCTTCTACAAGTTCGACCATTTGAGCTTGAAGCTCTTTTTCCTTCATTTTAAGTAAACCTGCTTCCACAAGTGAAAATTTTTTTCCATTCCAATCTATGATACAATAGCCTAAATTACGGCTTCCTGGGTCTATTCCTAAAATTTTCATTCACACCTTTATTCACATAGTGAACACTTTTATTCAACTCTGTTTAATTACCGTATCTTAGCTGAATTTAGATAAAATTCTAAAAGTTATTCACATAAGAGGTAAAAATGAATATTGGTCAAAAAATACTTTTTGAATTAAAAAAAGAGATTTCAGAACTTGAATATGAACGCTATATTAAAAAACTTGTTTATCATACAAAACAATCAAGATCTAATATCGTTTATTTCTCTGCACCTAATATGATTATAGCCAAGTGGGTAAAAACAAAATATACAGAGAAAATTGCACATCTTTTTGAATTGGAAAATGAAATAAAACCTCATATTGAAATTACTGTTGGAGCACAAAAGAGTCAAAATAATCTGCCTGTGATAAAAAATGTTCATGAAAAAAACAGTTCAAAAAGTACCTATTTAAACCCTTCACTTACTTTTGAAAGCTTTATTGTAGGTGATTCTAACCAATTTGCCTATACCACAGCAAAATCTGTAGCAGAAAAGCCTGGAAAACAATATAATCCACTTTTTATCTATGGTGGTGTAGGACTTGGGAAAACACACCTGCTTCAAGCAATAGGAAATTACCATATAAACTTGGGAAAAACTGTTATATACACTACACTTGAACAATTTATGAACTCTTTTACTTCTCATTTACGCTCACAAACTATGGATAGATTTAGAGACAAATTTAGAGAGTGTGATTTACTACTCATAGATGATATTCAATTTCTTTCACGCAAAGAACAAACCCAAGAAGAGTTTTTTCATACCTTTAATGAACTTTATAATACCAACAAACAAATTGTTATCACTGCTGATCGAGCACCCAATAAAATAGCTGGACTTGTAGACAGACTTAAAAGTCGTTTTGAATGGGGTTTAATGGCAGATATACAACCTCCTGGTCTCGAAACTAAAATTGCCATTATTCAAAAAAAATGTGAACTTGATGGTATCGAACTTACATCTGAAATCATCCATTTCATTGCCACTCATATGGGTGATAATATACGTGAAATAGAAGGTACAATCATTAAACTTAATGCCCTTTCAAATATGCTAAACCAAGAAATCACCTTGGATTTTGCACAAAATGCTATTAAAGATCAACTCAAAGAAAAAAGAGATAATATTACCATAGATGACATTGTAAAAATTGTTTCTCATGAACTCAATGTTAAACCTTCTGATATCAAATCTAAAAAACGTACAAAAATTGTAGTAGACGCTAGAAGAACTGCTATCTATTTAGCCAGAAACCTTACCCCTAATTCAATGCCTCAAATTGCTCTCTATTTTGGTATGAAAGATCACACAGCCATCTCACACGCTATGAAAAAAATTAATGAAATTATAAACAATGATGAAAATTTTAAAGTTTTATTAGAAGAACTTTCCAATAAAATACACAGTGATAAACAAAACACATAGACACAATAACATTTGAAATACAAAATATCACTAAAAAGTTGAATAAAAAAAAGATATAATTTTAAAAGTGAAAGGATGTGAATAATTATACAATATAATTAGACCTCCAAACAACAATAATACAAGTAGTAAAACAGTTTTTCACAATTTCATGTCATACTACTACTATCTACTATTATTATTAAAAATAAGGAAAGTCAATGAAGATAAAAGCAAATAAGCAAATAATCGAATCTATACTTATTAATCTACAACCTTTTTTAGAAAAAAAAGATGCTAGCCAAATCACCTCGCATATCTTATTTGAAACCTCAAATAATAAATGTATCATCAAAGCTACAGATTCAGAAATTGGACTAAAAATAGTCACTGATAATATTACTATAGAAGCAGAAGGATCCTTTACTGCAAATGGTAAAAAACTTTTAGACATCGTTCGTATATTAAAAGATGATGAAATTATTTTAGAAGTATTAGATAATACGCTTATTGTTAAACAAAAAAATTCTAAATTTAAATTACCTACTTTTGATGCATCATCTTATCCATCATTTCCAAGTATAGAAGATAAACCACAAATTTCATTAGACTCATTATCGCTTATTCAAAATCTTAAAAAGATTTCTCCAGCAATTGATACAAATAATCCTAAATTTGAACTCAATGGTGCCTTAATCAATATAAAACACGACACAACAGATTTAGTAGGAACAGATACAAGAAGATTAGCTATAGCATCTATTCCAGGAAATAATTCTGAAGAGTTATCACTTATTGTTCCTAAAAAAGCTATTATAGAAATTCAAAAACTATTTTTAGATCAAATCAATATCTATTTTGATGAAACTAATTTAATTATTACTAATGAAAATTATTTTTTCTATACAAGACTCATAAATGGAAAATTTCCAGATTATCAACGAATCATACCTACTTCAACAAAACATCAAATTACACTTCCTAAAAAAGAGATGATTGATGCAATTAAAATGATAACCACTATTTCACAAGAGATAAAAATGATACTCTTATCAGACACAATTATCTTTGAATCTCTCTCAGCAGATAATGTTGAAGCAAAAACAGAATTAGAAGTATCTACAGGTTTATCTGATAAATTTGAAATCTCTTTTAATTCTAAATATTTTTTAGATTTTATTTCACAAACCAATAAAAATGAATTTATCATAGAATTCAATGAACCATCATTACCATTTATCATAAAAGACGATAATTTTATTACTATTATCATGCCTATTGTAGCATAGAAGGAAAACATTAAATGAGTGAAAATTCAACAAAATATATTTTTGTTACAGGTGGTGTACTCTCTTCATTAGGAAAAGGTATTACTGCTGCGAGTATAGGAACACTCTTAAAACATACAGGACAACGTGTGGGTGTTTTAAAACTTGACCCTTATATCAATGTGGATCCAGGTACGATGTCTCCTTTAGAGCATGGTGAAGTTTTTGTCACAAAAGATGGTGCTGAGACTGATCTTGATTTAGGGCATTATGAAAGATTTCTCGATACTTCTCTCACTCAAAACAATAACTTTACAACAGGGCTTGTCTATAAAACAGTCATAGAAAATGAACGTAAAGGGAAATACCTTGGTAAAACTATCCAGGTAGTACCACATATTGTTAATGAAATTAAAGAACGTATTTTCCATGCAGGTGAGGCTAAAGATATTCTTATTGTTGAACTAGGTGGAACCACAGGAGATATAGAAGGACTTCCTTTTCTTGAAACGATTAGACAAATCAAACATGAATTAGGTCGAGCAAATGTCATGAATATTCATGTCACACTTCTACCTTACATTAAAGCTGCTGGTGAACTTAAAACCAAACCTACACAACACTCTGTACAGGAACTTAGGCGTATAGGTATTGCACCTCATATGCTTGTTCTTCGCGCTGAAGTACCTGTAACCAATGATATTAAACGTAAAATCGCTTATGCCTGTGATGTAGAAGAAGATTCTGTTATCGTAGCAGAAGATGCCTCTACTATCTATAAAGTACCACTTAATTTTTTGGCACAAGATATTCTTACACCTATTTGTAAACAGTTAGACCTTGACAATTGTGTACCAAAAATGGACGAATGGTCCAATTTGGTACATAAAATAATTATGCCTTCTGATGAAATGAAAATAGCCTTTGTAGGTAAATATTTGGATTTGAAAGAGTCATACAAATCGCTGACAGAAGCACTTATTCACTGTGGTGCACACCTTGATACACGTGTCAACATCAAATGGGTAGACTCTGAAAAAGTAGAAGATGATGGCGCAGAAAAATACTTGAATGACTGTGATGGTATACTTGTTGCAGGTGGATTTGGTGAACGTGGTATTGAGGGTAAAATACTCTCTATCCAATATGCCAGAGAAAATAAGGTACCATTCCTTGGGATTTGTCTAGGGATGCAGCTCTCTATGGTAGAGTTTGCCAGAAATGTACTTAAACTTGAAGATGCGAATTCTGTAGAGTTTAATGAAGAGACCTCTGCACCTATTATTTATCTGATTGATGAATTTATCGATGCAGCTGGAGCGAAGCAAATACGTACAGCCACTACAGCAATAGGTGGAACACTGAGACTTGGTGAGTATGAGTGTGAAACAAAAGAAGATTCTAATCTGAGAGCTGCCTATGATGCACCTATCATCTTTGAAAGACATAGACACCGTTATGAAGCCAATCCAGCATATAGGGAAGCTTTTGAAGCCAATGGTATGGAGATTACAGGTGAGTCTCATGGACTCATAGAAGCCGTAGAAGTCAAAGACCATCCATGGTTCTTGGGTGTACAGTTTCACCCAGAGTTTACTTCTAGATTACAAAATGCAAACCCTGCTATATTGGCATTTATAGATGCTGCACAAAAACATAAAAACATTGAAAGAACGTAAAATGAACAAAGTCCATTTTACTACGTTAACACTGGGTTTTCTTCAGCAGAAAGCTCACGTGACTAGTCACGTATAATTGTGGTATATAAAAAATTAACGCTTCAAGCGTTAGAAAAACTTTTAATAAATCGTTTTAAAGAGGGATTTCTCTCTTTAAAAGACCTTCCAAACCCTTCTACTTTTAAAGATATGGATAGAGCCACTGAGCGTATCGTTCAAGCCATAAAAAATAGAGAAAAAATAACCATCATCGGTGACTATGATGTCGATGGTGTCACCTCTACGACACTCATGAAACTCTTTTTTGAAGAGATAGAGTACCCCATAGAGTGGATTATCCCTAACCGTTTTAGAGATGGCTATGGACTCTCTGCCAATATCATCCCACGTATAGTAGGTACAGATTTGGCTATCACCGTGGACAATGGTATCTCAGCGGTGTATGCAGCGAAACTTTGTAAAGAGCAGGGTATTGAACTCATCATTACAGACCACCATTTGTTAGCTCCCGAAGTGCCAGAGTGTTATGCCATTATAGATCAGAAACAAGAGACATGTACTTTTCCTTATTCTGATGTCTGTGGTGCACAGATAGCGTGGTATCTTATTGCTTCACTTAAAAATGCATTAGGTATTCAAATCAATATGATGTCCTATATGGAGCTTACAGCCATTGCCATCATCGCAGATATGATGCCACTGCAACACATCAACAGAGCGATGGTCAATGCAGGGATAAAAGCACTCAATAAAAGTACACGCCCAGGGATAAAAGCGTTTTTAGAACATGCACAAAAAGAAGCACTGGGTGCAGAAGATATAGGCTTTTTTTTAGCACCACTGCTCAACAGTGCAGGGCGTATGGAAGATGCAAGTTTTGCAGTAGAATTTTTAGCTTCAACGAACATCTATGATGCAAGGGTTAGACTAGGGCGTTTGATTGATTTTAACAATGCTCGCAAAGCCACAGAACAAGAGATCACCAGTAAAGCATTGGCACAGGTGAACGCAGAAGATGATGTGATAGTTGTAGAGGGCAGAGAGTGGCATGAGGGTGTGGTAGGCATTGTAGCTGCCAGAGTAGCACGACAGCATGAAAAGCCATGTATTGTACTTAGCAACAATGGAGAAGGTACACTTAAAGGGAGTGGACGAAGCTTTGGTGCGTGTGACCTATTTGCCATCACAAACAGCTGTAGAGAGCACCTAGAGAAGTTTGGAGGACATAGTGCAGCCATAGGGCTTAGTTTGCATGAAAATAGCCTAGAAGCCTTTAGGGAACAACTTCAAATAAATTATGCCAAAGGCAACTACACAAAAGCATTGGTAGACCCAGATATCGTAGGTGAACTGCACTTCAAAGATATCTCTTTTGACCTCACCAAACTTGTAAGACAATATGAACCCTACGGACAGGGAAACCCCACCCCAAAGTTCATCTCTAAAAATGTAGAACTTCTCCAAGCTGATACCATGGGCAAAGAGGGTGAACATTTACGATTTTCTTTTGCACAGGAGGGCATTGTTATGGCAGGTGTGCAGTTTAAGACACGTGAAGTCTATGAGGCAGGTTCTATAGTAGATGTGGTCTATACGGTGAATGAAAATCATTTTAGAGGGAATGTTTCTTTGCAGTTGATGGTGGAGAAGGTGATAATTCATTAATCAATATATGTATTGCATTACATAAAATATTAAGATATAATTGTAATATAAAACATATAAAGGTATCTTATGTTAGACACTCTTTTCATAAAAAGTCAGCAATTCATTAAAAATAACAATCTCACATACCAAAGATACTTCATCCAAAATGAAGCGCTTGAACATAGACTGTCCATCATACGTGGTGCAAGAGGCATAGGAAAGACCACTAGCATAGCACAGTATATGAGCCACTATGCAGAGCATGAAGCACTCTATATATCACTTGATGATATTGTCAATGCAAAACAGAGTATTTATGCGATAGCTGAAGCGTTTGAATTACAGGGTGGACGACTGCTTTGTCTTGATGAAATACATAAATATGACAACTGGTCACAAGAACTCAAAAATATTTATGACAGTTTTCCTTCACTGAAAGTCATCGCCTCGGGAAGTTCTGCACTAGAGATACACAAAGGCTCACATGATTTAAGTCGTAGAGCTATCGTCTACACGATGGTGGGTATGAGCTTTAGAGAATTCTTGGAACTGCATCATGGCTATAGTTTTGATATCTATGATTTAGAAGATATCATACATCATCATACTAAAATAGCAGAAAGTATTGTGTTGGAACTGCAAAAGAAAAATCATAAAATCATTGCACTTTTTCGAGATTATCTAAAGTTTGGTTATTACCCTTACTATGTGGGACTGCCAAATGAGATGCTCTTTTTCCAAACACTCAAACAAAATATCAATGTCACTATAGAGAGTGACTTGCTCAATATCTATCCTTCTCTCAACGGCAGAAGTATCAAAAAAATAAAGCTTCTACTTGCAGTCATTATGCAAAATGTTCCTTTTACGCCTACTATGTCATCACTCAAAAAGAGTGTAGACATCAAAGATGACAGAACTATCAAAGAGTACTTGTCGCATCTGGATGATGCAGGACTTATCAAGCTACTGATGAAGTCTTCTCTTTCCATGAAAAATATAGACAAACCAGAAAAAATTTACCTTGCCAATACCAATCTCATGTATACAAGTTCTCCGGATATCGGTAACGTGCGAGAAAGCTTTTTTATGAACCAACTCTCTAACTATTATACGGTTAAAAGTCCTTTAGAGATGAAGGGTGTGTATGCTGCAAGCAAAGGAGACTTTTATTTAGAAGAGAAATATACGGTGGAAGTAGGTGGTAAAAACAAATCATTTAATCAAATCAAAGATATACCCAACTCATTTTTGGCTTGTGACGAAGTAGAAGTAGGGCATGGTGCGAAAATACCGCTTTGGTTGTTTGGGTTTTTGTATTAGGTAATAATAAGTAGTATTTTTAAACCCAAATAAAACGTTTGGGTTTAGGAAAAAAGGATGTGAATAACTTAGATTGGCAATACGCGTATTTTATCGCTTAGTTTCTCTTTTAAGATATTTTCAATCGCAAAGAGTGTACCTGTGGCAGATGATGCACAGCCAGAACATGCACCGAGGTAGCGGATGTAGATGTCAAAGTTTTCACCGTTTTCTTTGATGTCTAAGATTTCCATGTCTCCACCATCCATGACGAGCATTTGGCGGATGTTTTCATCCACTACTTTATCTACCGCCTTAATACGTTGCACGATAGTCATACCTGCGAAGTCTCCAGCAGGAGCAGCGTCGTTACCTAGAGATGCTTTGCCTGCTAATTTCTCTTTTTCGTACTCTTCTAGAAGGTCTATGAGGTAGATATCTTTCTCTTCATGTCCACCAGGGCGGATACATGATTTACAAAACGCACCTGCTTTGGTGTAGTCAGCTATCTGCTCAACAGTAGTAAGGTCATTCAGACGGATGACTTCTTGAAGTGTAGAGAGTGTCACACGGGCACATTCACATACGATGACTTCTTCTTCGAAGCTTTCCATATCTACACCTTTGTACTGTGCAGCAGCTTTTTTGATGACATCATATGCCATCACCGAACAGTGCATTTTTTGTGGTGGTACGGCAGGAGTGTCTGGAGTGTCACGCATTGCTAGTTCTACATCGATGTTGGTAATCTTTACTGCTTCATCAACGGTTTTGTCTTTGCAAAGTTCAGCCATAGTGTCTGAAGAAGCAATCGCTGTACCACAACCAAAACTTTTAAACTTTGAGAGTAAAATTTTGTCTGTTTTGGGGTCTACTGCCCAGTAAAGACGTACTGCATCTCCACAACTCTCTGCACCAAAGTCTGCTACGATGAGCTTTGCACCCATTTCGTCTGCTTGTTCTTGTGTAATCTCACCCATGTTTTGTGGGTTATTCATAAGGTCTGTTACCTTGTTGCTGTACTCATCCCAGATGGTACCGCCAATTAAACTATCTATTCCCATGTTGTTTCCTTTGCATTCTATATTTTTCAATCACGGGAGTCAGGTGATTCATGATTTGTTGCTTTGGCAACATATCACAAATCACCAGACCCCTTACTATTCTACGATTGTTGTAGGGGCAATCCCTTGTGCTTGCCTGCTACTTAATGATGATGTGCGTCTAAACCACTCTCGTGACCTTCTGGTGCATAGGCGTAAGAGCTAGAGATACCTCTAAGTCTTTCTACCGCTTTTTTGACGACATCAAGCGTGTATTCCAACTCTTCTTCGGTTGTGTAACGACTGAGTGAAAAACGTATGGCTGTATGTGCCAAGTCTTCAGCTGCTCCTATGGCTTCCATCACTGAGTTTGCTTCTAGGTCTTCGGATGCACAGGCAGAACCTGTACTCGCGCCAATGCCAGCTCTGTTTAAATCCCAAAGCATAGACTCACCCTCGATACCTCTAAAAGAGATAAGGATGGTATTGGGTGTTCTTTTGTTTCTAGGAGTGACAACAAAGGTATCTTCTATTTTGAGCAGTTCGTCTTCAAAGTCATCTCTGAGCTCTCTAATCTCTGTCATCTCAAAGTCTAGCGCATCTACAGCTGCTTCTATGGCCTTGCCCATACCTACGATGCCAGGCACGTTGAGTGTACCAGAACGGTATCCACCCATTTGTGAACCACCATGAAGTAGAGGCATGAGTTCTTTGCCTTTTTTAATGTAAAGTGCACCTACACCTTTTGGTCCATGAAACTTGTGTGCAGAGAATGTAAGGTAGTCTACATTAAAGCCTTGTACATTCACAGGGAGTTTACCTATAGCCTGCACCGCGTCAGTGTGAAAAAGTACACCATGCTCTTCACAAATGTCACCTATCTCTTCTACTGGAAAGATGGCACCAGTTTCGTTGTTTGCCCACATGACAGAAACAAGTGCCGTTTTGTCTGTGATGTTGTCACGTACAGCTTGTACATCGACAATACCTTCATGGTTGATAGGTAAATAGGTTACCTTACAGCCCATACTCTCTATCCATCTAGCTGTGGCTATCACAGAAGGGTGTTCTACCTCAGAGACCATAATATGGTTCTTTTTCCCTGTGAGGATATACTCAAAGTAGATAGATTTAAGTACCCAGTTATTACTCTCTGTAGCACATGAAGTGATAATGACAGAATCTTTATGATTGGCATTAATCCCTGCATAGATTTTTTCCATCGCCACTTTGATACCTGGATGTGTCTGAGATGCAAAAGAATGGAGAGAGTTTGGATTACCATACTTTTCTACAAAGTAGGGTTCCATCTCTGCAAAGACCTGTGGGTCTACCATTGTTGTTGCATTATTGTCTAAATAAACGTTCATTGTGTTCCTTCTGAAAACGAGTCTCGTTTTAATTAAGAGATATTTAGTCCTAATTAGTTTTTGCATATTACGCTGTTATGCTTAAAGTAACATAAAAATAGCTTTTAAAAAGGCGAATTATCCATCTATTTATACAAAAATAGATATGGGTTGACATTTTATGTATATAATATGTTACTACTCTATATTAGACTATATATTGTTATGGTAATAAGGAATTCAAATGAAAAAATATATTTTTATAGCGTTATTAATGGTTTCAGCACTCAATGCAAGTATAGGAGCAGATAAATATAAACATGCCTATGTAGGAATAGGTATCTATGCGGGATGTATGCTTGTTGATAGCATATTAGAAGGAGCAGGATATGACACTATGCTGAATGAAAAAACATGTTTAATTCCTGTGGCAGTAGCAGGAATAGGCAAAGAGATATATGATAGCCAACATGCAAATCATACTTCTGATGCTATGGACGCAGTTGCTACCATGGCAATACCTTTTGTAGGAGTGACACTGTACTCTTGGTAATTATTAGAGGTGCCCTAAAGATAAAACATATTGGCTGGTAGAGTCATTGAAGCCTAAAAATGTGAAGGCGTAGGTGTATTGATAAGATTATAAAACTCATTACGTGTACGTTCATCACTTTTAAAGAGACCACGTAGGGCTGAACTAACAGTCGTAGAGTTGATCTTTTGTACCCCTCTCATCTCCATACACATATGCCGTGCATGGACAACCACTGCTACCCCTTTAGGCTTGATGGTACCCAGTATAGCATCAGCTATCTGCTCTGTCATCTGTTCTTGTATTTGTAAACGTCTGGCATAGACGTTTACAATACGTGGGATTTTAGAGAGTCCTACCACTTTGCCATCGGGTATATACGCCACATGTGCACGCCCGATGATAGGTAGCATATGGTGCTCACACATAGAGTAAAACTCGATGTCACGTACAAGTACCATCTCATCATTTGAGGTAGTGAAGAGTGCTTGGTTGAGTATCTCTTGTGGGTCTTGGTCGTAACCCTCTGTGAGAAACTTTAGAGCTTTTGCTACACGGCTTGGTGTTTTGAGAAGTCCCTCACGTGTAGGGTCTTCACCTAGGAGTTCTAGTACTTTGGTTACGGCTTGTTCAAATTCTTGTTCTTTTGTCATCATGGTTTCCAATGTTAATATGTAGGTATTGTATCTAAATACAATTTAACTATTTTTTCATCCACTTTAGAAATAGCCAATTTACGTATCTCTTGGGTAGTAAAATAACTATTTTGCTCTGGGTCAAGTTCGTCATAGAGATAGACTTTGCATATGAGCTTAAAATGTGTATAGGCATGGGTGACTTCACCTATATATTCTGCGGCACACAGAGGAATATCTATCTTTTCAAATCCCCATAACCCATGTAAAAACTTGCCTGTACGTTGTGTGAGTGAGAGTTTGTCATTGTAGACGTAAAGCATGATGTTTTGTTCACGTGTAGGCACGACACGTTTTTTCTTAGTAGGGTAGCGTGTAGGCTCTTTTTTCCCTTGACAGATACTACTTAGTGGACAGATTTCACATTGTGGATTTTTAGGCGTGCAGATACTTGAACCTATATCCATCATCGCTTGGTTGTAATCAAAAGGGTTTTTTTTATCCACTAAGTCATAAGCAATTTCCCACAGAGCTTTGTCGGTAGGCGTTTTGAGTTGTTTTAGGCGACAGAGTATACGTTTGACATTGGCTTCCATAATCGGTACTGGTTTTTTAAAAGCAAAGGTAGCCACCGCATGTGCCGTGTTTTTACCAATCCCCGGCAATGCCATAAGTGTCTCAATTTCAGACGGCAATGTAGGGGCAGACCCAAGTGTCTGCCCTTCTTGGGTTAAAATCATTGCCGTCTTATGCAAATTCTTAGCCCTATTATAATACCCAAGCCCCTCCCACATTTTTAGCACATCATCCAAAGGTGCTTCACCCAAAGCCTGAAGTGTAGGAAACTTTTTTAAAAAAGGAAAATAATAACGTTCTAATACTGTTTTAACTTGTGTTTGCTGGAGCATCACTTCGCTAAGGTATATATGGTATGCATTCTCTGTAGTACGCCATGGCAGATCAACTCTTCCGTGGGCTTTGTACCATTTTTGGATGCGTTTATGTACGTTTTTTTGGCTTGCTTTCATGCGTAGGATTATAGCTAGATTTTCTCCTATGTTCGTTTCTTATTAAATTTTAGATAAAATCACGCCATAATTATATAAAGGATTGTAGTGAAAGTTACAGTAAAAAAAGTAGATGATGCAAATATCATCGTAAGTGGCACCCTTGATAGTGAAGTGATTAAAAAAAATGTAGATAAATTGGCGATTCAAGCGGGTAAAGAGATGAAAGTCGATGGCTTTAGAAAAGGCAAGGTGCCTGCACATGTAGTGAAAAAATTGCATGGAGAGAAACTGGAACAAGATGCAGAGGGTGAAGCACTCAGAGAGCTTATTGATGCAGGTCTTGAAGAAGCAAAAATAAATCCTGCTGACATGATAGGGCAGCCAGCATTTAAAAAGTATGACAAAACAGACAAAGGGATAGAAGTTGAAGTAGAAATTTCAACAAGACCGGTCTTTGATTTAAAAGGGTACAAAGAGGTAGTGCCTGAATTTAAAAAACCAAAAGCAGCCAAAAAAGAGGTAGATGCAAAACTCAAAGAGATGGCAGCAGAACAAGCACCTTTTGAAAAACTAGCACGTAAACGTGCCGTTAAAGATGGCGATATGGTAGTGATTGATTTTGAGGGCTTTGTTGATGGTGTGGCATTTGATGGGGGTAAGGCTGAGAAGTTTAATCTTAAAATCGGTTCTGGCTCATTTATCCCTGGATTTGAAGAGCAAATCATCGGTATGAAGTATGATGAAGAAAAAGATGTAGTAGTGACTTTCCCTAAAGAGTACCAATCCAAAGAGCTTGCAGGAAAAGAAGCAACATTTAAAGTGAAACTTCACGAAATTCAAGAGCAAAAAGAAGCGACGATTGATGATGCATTGGCACAAAAGCTTTTGAATGATGAGAAGGCAACGCTTAAAGAGCTTACAGAAAAAGTAGAAGCACAAATAGAGACACAAGCGCTTTCAAAAATCTATAACGAAGAGTTAAAACCTAAAATGGTAGAAGCATTGGTCAAAAAGTTTGATTTTGCATTGCCTAATAATATTGTAGAGCAAGAGATAGATGCGAAAGTGAATGCCAAGGCACAAGAGATGGACGAAAAAGAACTCGCAACCTACAAAGACAATGAAAAGAAAATCAATGCGCTGCGTGACTCGCTAAGAGAAGATGCTGTCAATTCTGTAAAAGCAACATTTATTGTGGACGCTCTAGCAAAAGAAGAGAAGATTGAGGTACAAGACCAAGAGGTGTCTCAGGCAATCTATTATGAGGCGATGATGTCAGGACAAGACCCACAACAGGTGATTAAATACTATGAAGAGAACAATCTGCTTCCTGCAGTAAAGATGGGCATGATAGAAGATAAACTCTTTGGAAAAATGTTAGGACTTGATGCCTAATGAAAAAGTTGGGTATTCTTGCCCATCTTTTGGTTAACTATTTTAGTATATATTCAAGTTGATTAAGCAAATCTATTTAACTATATATTAACACAAAGGCAGAACATGAGTTATATTCCATATGTTGTAGAGCAGACAGGAAGAGGTGAGCGATCATACGATATTTATTCACGTCTTTTAAAAGACCGTATTATTATGTTGAGTGGTGAAGTCAATGATCAGGTGGCATCTACTATCGTGGCACAGCTGCTTTTTTTGGAAGCACAAGACCCAGATAAAGATATCTTTTTTTATATTAACTCTCCAGGAGGAGTGATTACTTCTGGGCTCTCTATGTATGATACGATGAACTATATCAAGCCAGATATTGTGACTATCTGTATGGGACAGGCTGCTTCTATGGGAGCATTTTTACTCTCGGCAGGCACCAAAGGCAAGCGTTATGCTCTGCCTCATGCACGTATTATGATACATCAACCTTCTGGTGGTGCACAAGGGCAGTCTACAGACATTCAGATACAAGCACAAGAGATTCAAAGACTTAAAGATACACTCAATCAAATCATGGCAGAAAACTGTGGCAAAAAAGCAAAACAGTTAGAGAAAGATACTGAACGTGACAACTTTATGTCTGCCAAAGAGGCTGTAGAGTATGGACTCATAGACAAAGTGCTTAGCAAAAGTTTTGCATAGTAGGTAAAACATATGATAAGAGAAATTGTAGTATATCCTGACAAAAGACTCAAACTTATTTCGAAAGCAGTAGAGTCCTTTGATGCTCAGCTTCATAGCTTGCTTGATGATATGTATGATACCATGTGTGCCAAAAATGGTGTAGGTTTAGCAGCCATTCAGGTAGGGGTAGATCTTAGAGCACTTATTATTAATATACCATTAGAAAATGAGGATGGGGAGCATGACCAGCCTAAAGAGAATACGCTAGAGATGATAAACCCTGTCATTATAGAGCAAGATGGTTGTGAAAAATTTCAAGAGGGGTGTCTCTCTATCCCTGGTGTGTATGAAGATATAGAACGCGCAAAACATGTGAAGGTTGAGTATTTTGATAGAGATGGAAACAAGAAAACCATAGAAGATGATGATTTTTTAGCCATAGCCATGCAACATGAAATGGACCATTTGGATGGTAAAGTGTTTATAGAGAAGCTCTCTTATACAAAAAGAAAGAAATTTGAAAAAGAGTGGAAACGTAAAATAAAAGAAGGAAAAATTTAAAAATATAAGCACATTGATATAAAATATGTCAATTTGCAATATTTTTAGACTTCTGCTCTAAATTATGTCACACTACTACTATGAATGCAAAAATAGATAGTGGTACTCCACCCAACCATATCCAAGCCCAAGTGAAACAAAAACCCAAAAAAGAGACTGTTCTCAACAGACTCACCTGTGCTACCCTAGAAGGGGTGAATGCAAAAGTGATTGAAGTTGAGGCTACCTTTACTAAGGGATTACCAGGTTTTGCAGTGGTGGGATTGGCTTCATCTGATATACAAGAGTCAAAAGAGAGAGTAAAATCTGCCCTGCTTGTCAATGATTTCGTTTTTCCTCCTTTAAAAATCACGGTAAATCTGAGCCCTAGTGACATCAAAAAAAATGGTACACATTTTGACCTACCTCTAGCTCTATTGGTCGCACTCAATAAAAAAAGTTTTGAAGAAGAGGGACTTTTTGTATTTGGTGAACTTGGACTAGATGGGAGGATTAAAAGCTCTTCTATGCTTTTCCCGCTTATTTTGTCACTCAAAGAGCAAGGGCTTATCAAAAGAGCCATTGTACCCAAAGACGCCATTACCTATCTGAGCCATATCTCTGGCGTAGATTTCATCGCGCTTGAGACCTTAAGCGAAGCGATACTCCTGCTCAAAAAAGGGGAATTTTCTGCTAATGTAGAGAAATTTGAGTATGATGCAAAATCGTTTGTTTTAAGCAAGAGAGCCTACTATTATGAAGAGAAGTATGAACACAATTTTAAAGAAGTCAAGGGGCAAATGGTCGCAAAACGTGCAGCACTTATTGCTGCAGCTGGCATGCATAACTTGTTTATGGAGGGAAATCCAGGCTGTGGTAAAAGCATGATAGCCAAACGCATTAAAGATATATTGCCTCCCATGGAAGAGAGTGAGCTACTTTCTATTGCCAAACATCAGTTTTTGGATGGACAGACACCTGATTTTAAGGCTATACGTCCGATGAGGTCTCCACACCATACGGCAACCTCTGCGTCTATCTTTGGTGGTGGGAGCGGACAGGCGAAGATAGGAGAGGTTGCCTTGGCAAGTAAGGGTATTTTATTTTTTGATGAAATTCCCCATTTTTCCAAACAAGTCTTAGAGGCCATGCGTGAACCACTGCAAGATAAAAAAGTACACATAGCAAGGGTCAATGCCAAAATAGAGTATGAGGCCGATATCATGTTTGTGGCTGCACAAAACCCCTGCCCTTGTGGGAACCTACTCTCCAAAGTACAGTCTTGTCGTTGTACGGAGGTAGAGATCAAACGCTATGCCAATAAACTCTCAGATCCATTTTTAGACAGGATAGACCTGTTTGTGGTGATGCAAGAGGTACAGAGAAGCGACAAAGGAGATGTCACCTCAGAAGCGATGCATCAGGCTGTCATAGAGGCCTTTAAACTACAAAAACAAAGAGGACAAATACGGCTCAATGGCAAACTCACAGAAGATGAGATAGAGAGCTATTGTCTTTTGAATGAAGAAGCCAAAAAAGTACTAGAAGGTGCTATAGGAAAATTTGGACTTTCTCATAGAAGTATCGCTTCAATCAAAAAGATTGGACGGACGATTGCTGATTTGAATAAACATGAAAAGGTGGAAAAAAAAGATATTTTAGAAGCGTTGAGTTATAGGAGGAGAAAGTAGAAAGCAGGAATTACGATAGCTTTAATAACCTATCGTAATATTGATATCTTCTCCTGGGAATTGTTGGTAAAATTGTTTTCCAGATAAAGGATAAGAAACTATTGGACTATTCATATTCGCGACGAGTTGTGCTTCTTTGCCGTCATAAGGGTCTAATATTTGGATATTATCTTCCACATTTCGACAAACAACATAATAGGAACCTTTTTTAAAGCAATAACTATGATAATTAGATGATGTGTCTTTTTTGGTCAAGAAGGTATCTCTTAGCTTTTTGTTTACAAAAGCATAGATTTCAAAATCAAAATCAATAAGAGCACTTGGCATAGTGCAATAAAAAGCAAACGTTGTATTGTTTTTCTTCCAGAAGATTCCATCTCCGAAGAAGTCTATAGTGCAACCAGCATCGCTGGCAATAGATTTAGCTAAATAACTAGCAGTCCAATCACCTTGAGGTTTAGTGTCTAGTGGAAGATAAATGGGCAACATATAAAATCTTCCTAAAATAAACAATACAAATACGGCGATGAGGAATATGATTGGCTTGAGTATAAACATGTTTTGTTTTCCTTTTATATGGAGGTTAGTAAACAATTCGTTTGCTAACCTTTCTTTTATTTATATGCATCCATTGGGATTACAAAAATTACTCATATTCACGATAGTAACTCGTTTTTCGTCCTATCCATATATTTGGAACATTGCAGGTATTACGTAGAAGTACATCCCATGAAACATGGGGTCTCCAATGTTCTAGATGGTACCCACTGAACCTAAACAATGCAAAGTTTACATGACAGTAATACTGTTCTCTCATTGATGCTGTATTATAATTTAGCCACCAATTATTATCAATCTTACGTCGTAACTCAGCCCATCCTTCTTTAGCATACCAAAATCTCATGGGAGAGTGACCAAATACTGTTGGATGTACGGTTATTCTCCAGTGAAACCAAGGATTTCCATGGGGTTGTTTTTTGTACTGCCAGCTTACACTGCTAATCATACTTTTAATATAAGTTGGATCGGCTACCACAGGATATGTAACATTAAGACTTAAGTGTTCTACAATCTTAAGGGTCAGGAACAATCCTAAATCTTTTATCTCTCCATTCCCATATCATCCTGTTCCTCTCTCTCATTCTCATCACCTTTATCTTGATAAAGATGAGGGTAGAGATCTTGGAGCATTTCTTGTGCTTTGGCTTGCATATCCAAGGGTTCTTGTATCTCTGAATCAGTTATAGCATCGGTATTGCTAGTGGGTACAAACTTGGTTTTGTCTGTATGATTGCTTACTTCACACTCTTGTGTTGCTTGATTTTGGGAAGCCTCATCTTCTCTTTGTATCCCGAGTTCATCCTCTGTTACTGTGTTGGCATAGATTTTATCTGCCAACGCCTCTTCATAGATGAGGGTATCAGAAATAGAGAGATTCTCTTTAGGGGTCTCTATGATATTGCTTCCTTGGGGGAAAGATACTCTCTCTTTAGAGATAAGCCACGGGTTATACGCTAAGAGCTTAGGGGTATTGAGTTTGGTATATTCCAGTACATCTTGGAGGGTATCCCCTTTTTCTACAAGGGCTTCTTGTTTGCCCTTATAGTATATGACATCTCCCTCTTGTATATCTATTTCTGCTTGTGTCACAAAGCTAGGAGGCAGGTTGGCCATGAGTGTAGAGAGCGTAATAGGTGTAACACGATTGAGGTCTACTTGTGCGTATGTCTCATCTTCTTTTAGGGGTTTAATAAAGGGTGTATTGCTTGTACTCAAGGGTGTTTGCGTTTGTGTCTCTTTGGGTTTGGAGATAATCTGTGAAGCATCTAGTACAATACCCAAAGCATCCGAGCTAGGATCAAACTGCTCTATGGTAATCTGGGCTTGGGTGGCTCTGTCTACAACGGTGAGTCTTTTCTCTTCGGGGGAGTAGTCGTAGTTGAAGTGGCTATCGATATAACGATGCTCTTCTATCTTCTGTTTTTCACCACTCAAGGAGATACCATTAAAGACAATCCTGCCTATATTGTCACTGTCAGAGATGATATCTTTGTCATTGACATAATAGGTATCAAAGCCTTCACCACCATAAAGCACATCTACCGCATGATCATCTTTGCCACCACCGTAGCCTCCGATAAGCGTATCATCACCTTTACCCCCATAGAGGGTATCCATGCCTTTGCCGCCTTCTAGATGGTCATTGCTTTGTGTCAGTCCTGCAATATCTCCATGGATAGTATCATTACCACTATTGCCATAAAGATGATCATCCTTTTCCATACCAGATATCTTATCATTTTTATCTGTACCAAAGAGCACTCTCTCTTTACCTATATCATGAGGATTTGCATATTTGGGTAGTTCCTCTTTGAGGTCTCGATAGAGAGTATCACTGTTTGTGTTATGTACCTTTCGCATATATGCATCTACATAATCTTTGATCTCTTCTGTAGAATAGTTTTTAGCTTCTGTCTCTTTGTAAGGCGCATAATGGTCATTGTTCACTACCATAGGTGTATGGTGCACAATACCATAAAGCACAGCATTAGAGTCTTGAGCCATCGCTACAAGTTCCTCTTTATTATATTGGCTTAAATCTATCACCCCTTGTCCTTGACTCTCTTTTAAGACCTCTTCAAAGAGGGCATTGACTTGTTTGTAGTTATTAAAGTCCATCTTCATTATCTCTTGGGGCTCTTTTCCTATAGCTTTAGCACAATAGTATGCTATATTTGAGATACCTGCTTTAGGCGCATTTGGGTCTTTAAGGGAGGCGAAGGAGGCAACATGGTCTGTGAGGGTTTGAATATCATCTGTTCTAAAGAGTGTATTGAGATGTGTCGCGTAAGTCTCTATACTTTGGTTGAACCCTGTCATCATATGGTCTTTAAAGGCACCATCCTCTTGATAAAAAGGTGCCATGACCACCACTTCACCCAAGTGTGCACTTTTTTCATTGTCTTCTGTCATATTTTTATAAACACCCACACTTAGATTAGCTGCTTCAAGGGCGATAAATCGTCCTTTACTTGCAGCTAAAAATCCATTATCAAAGTTATCTCCTCCCATGGCTGTACCTGTGCCTGATACGAAATCTACCCCTTGATGAAAGGAGTGTATACGGCGCTCATCTCCATGGGGTATCTCTTGCATCACTGCATTACGTCTGATACCAAAGGGATTATAGGCATAGGTCTCCAGTCCTTGTTCATAGCCTACCACCTGAGAGAGTGAACCTCCCAAGGAGTGCCCCATCACTTCTGTATTGGTATTAAGATGTATGGTTTTATCTTCACTATTTTTTACGCCATAGATTTTTAAATCACTGGCATAAGCTCTGGCATCTTGCATTTGTGCGGTGGCTTTCCCAAATGCCATCTCACCATCTGCTACCACAAGATCATCATATCCTGCCCCACTTGCTTCAAACTCTGTCCCTCTATAGAGCAGTTTTGTCTCTCCTGTCGATTTCTCCTGCAAAAACATCGCTTGCATGCCTGAATCGGTGCTTTTGAAGTCGAGGATTTGGTGGGTTTTTAGGAGGGAGAGCATCGCTTCTTGGCGGGAAGGGTCTATGCCTGAGTAGGAGTTGCCTTCAGTGTTTTTGGCTTCTAGAAAACTTTCAAATTCCTTCATGTTGCCATGCTTAAATAAATCTTGAAGATTTTTATGTGTAATATCTTGATTAGTTTTAGAAAATTCTTCATAATTTTCAAACTTTATATAGGCAAACTCTGAAAGCAGTCCATTAGTCAGTATTTTATTGTTTATATTCATTTTTTAATTTCCTTTTTTCTTTTTTTCAATAAAAAGTTTGTCGTATACCTCTTTGTCTAAACCATAAATACCTTTTACGGTTATACCACCAGCACCATTTGCACCATGTTGATGAAGATATATGTATCTAAACTTATTTTTTTGATGATTCACGGGAAAGGCTATCTCTAGTGTTTGAGCCAGGAGTTTATTTTTTTTCTTATCCCAAAAAGAGGTCTTCATCTCTTTATAAAACCAATGTTGTGTGATTTTAGTCAAGACTTGATAACGTGCTTTAAAGTCTTTAGGGCTTGAAATCTTTTCGTAGATTATAGGTTGTTTATTTAAATATATCCGTGCATAGCCAAAATCCTTCGTTGTATTTTGCTCAAGATTACCACGAACATAATTTTCAGTAAAATCTCTTATCCATAAATATCTATTTTTAAGTTTTATTCTATCTTCGTTCGTATCAATAAAATAAGCTGATAACTCATGGAATTCTTTATTGTCTGCCAAACTCTCCACCCGCCCTTCACTATCTTTCTCAGGATAAGTATATATCTTTGCGTAGGTTTTATCAAAGACTTCATAATACGTCTTAATCCCCTTTTGTATAAGCAAATCATAAAAAGGTGCCAAAGCAATACCTAAAATGAAGAGGATAGAGAGAAGTGCATTAGGTACCCTGTGAAAAAATGAAAAACGTCTTAGAAACTTGGCTAAAAAAAGTCCTGCAATAATAGCAAAAACAAGATAGCCTAGATTAATAGCTATTACCATGAGACCGTATGTCATTTGTTCCCTTTGCGCTAAAACTTTAGATAATTATAACATAGCCAGATTAGCTTTAGGGTCAGAAGCAATTATTGCCGTACCACCAATAATCTGAATTTTGATGCAAGCGATTTTGATCATAAGTAAGGTAGATTTTTGAACCCAAATTATGCATTAGAATCGTTTAAATTCTGTAAAGGCTTAGTGCATGGGTGTTTACAAAGAATTTGAGTTTAACCCAAAGCCAAGGTAAAAAAGGTAATAAAAAATAAGAGATGTACAAGTTTAGGTATCTAAACGTTTACTTCCTAATTCTATCCCCCAACCACTACTTTAGTCACAATAAACCCACCCACTACAAGCCACACAAACATACTCAGTGCAGTATAGACAGGGGCGAGTCCTAGACCTTTGAATTTGGCAAAAATTGTGCCCATTCCTAGAGCGGTCATTGCCATCGTAAGCAAGAAAGTATCTATTTCATTGATAAGGTTTACTATATTTTGTGGGATAAGATGAAACGAATTAAATCCAGCAACCATAATGAAGTAGACAGCAAACCAAGGGATAACCAATTTCATTTTTTCATTCCTGCTACCCCCTGCTTTTTTTGCATCCCAAGCAAGATATAATCCCAAAATAATAAGCATAGGCGCAATCATAATGACCCTTGTCATCTTTACAATCACTGCCGCATTTGCCATCTCTGTAGGACTTCCTGGTACAGAAGCAGGTACGGCAACCACTTGTGCCACTTCGTGAATGGTTCCTCCCACGTAGATACCAAAAGTACGTGGATCCATATGCAAGAATCCTACAGCATCTTTGATGATGGCTTCATACATCACAGGATAGAGAAACATCGATATCGTACCAAAAAGTACCACCATCGAAACAGCAATGGCTGTTTTATGCTCTTGTGCTTTAAGCACTGGTTCTGTTGCAAGCACAGCTGCTGCTCCACATACTGAGGCACCAGAAGCAGTAAGGATAGAGGTATCTTTGTCCATCCCAAAGATCTTTGTGCCTAGCCATGAGCCAAGAATCAGTGTACTTGAGAGCATGATAAGAGAGACAAGAAAACCATCCATCCCTACTTCTGCAATTTGTTGAAAGGTAATTCTAAAACCATAAAGCACAATAGCAAAACGCAAAATCTTTTTTGCAGAAAAGGTAATACCGCTTTGCCATGCTACAGGTGTTTGGTTGTGTAGAGTATTGGCATAAAAGATACCCATAACAATACCAATAACCAAGGGTGAGAGTCCAAGTGCTTTCACAGGAGCAAGCCCTGCAATATAGGTAGCAGCAGCTGCAAAAATAGCAACAAAAATAATACCAGAAATGGTGCCTTTACGTTTTTCAGGTGAAAATGGCATAGAAATCCTTTACTTCTTCAATCTTATTGATAATAATTTTGAAATCATACTATAATTTTGATATAATATACAAATGAATAGAATTGACTAAAATAATCATTTATAGTGTATAAAAGAGGAAAGAATGAAATTAACATTAAGACAGATGGAAATATTTTTAAATGTAGTGAAGTCAGGACATTTAACCAATGTAGCAAAAGATATGAACCTCAGCCAATCAGCTATTTCAATGTCTATTAAAGAATTGGAGACTATTTTGGGTCGACCTTTGTTTGATAGAATTAATAAGAAATTGATGCTCAATGAAGTGGGTCGTGCACTTCATAAAGAGATTGAACCTATTTTTAAAAAACTTTCTGACATAGAGTACGAGTTTAAAAATTCTGAAAATAAAGGGATGATTCGTGTGGGAGCGAGTACAACCATTGTTGATTATCTCATCCCTTCTATTATTTGTGCTTATATGACTTCATACCCAGAGGTGAAAGTCACACTAAAAGAGGGAAATACACAAGAGATTGCCAGCATGGTAGAAGAGGGTAGTGTTGATATTGCTTTTGTAGAGGGGCTTGTTGCTGGTTCTAATATTGTGAGTGAAAAGATTGGGGTAGATGAATTAATTGTGGTGACAGCAAAAGAATCTATAGCAAATGAAAAACCACTCTTTATAGATAATCTCTCTTCATATCGTTGGATATTACGAGAAGAAGGTTCTGGTACGAGAGAAGTGTTTTTAGAATATATAAAAGATAAGGTAGATGATTTAAATATTTTTTTAGAACTTGGGCATACAGAGTCTATTAAAAGTATTTTAAGAAATCGTGAGTGTTTAACCTGTATTTCCAAAATTTCAGTGGAAAAAGAGATTAATGAGGGGACACTCTTTCCTGTCAAGGTGAAAAATTTTGAATGTAAAAGAGACTTTTTAATGATTCACCATAAAGATAAGTATCGTTCTGCACTATTTGAAAAATTTGCTTTCTTTTCTAAAAAACTCATCACTGAGATGCTGAACGAAGATACAGCATCATGCGCTTAGCGAAGAAGCAAGGCTTCATATTCGTGTTTGTAGTTAAGGTTTGTAAATAACGCCTCCTCTTCAAATGAGACGGTTTGCGTGTGAGCATCCTTGAGGAGTCTTGTGAGTTTATGATGCTCTTTATCTAGTGCATCTTTAGCCAATGTGACTATGGAGCGATTGTATATACCGCAAAGTGGCTCTAGTCCATGGGGACTTTTGGCGATGATGGCATCATACTTTTTGTGATAAGCGTGAAAAAGTTTTGTAATGACATCTGCATCGACAAGTGGTGCATCTACACTGAGTACAAAAACACTCTCCGTATCCAGTGTGTCAAAAATAGAAACCAGTGCCACCAGTGGTGAAGATACTGTGTGGGTATCGAGTATGACACTGCAGGCAAAATCAAATTTTTTATTTTTACTGGAAAGATAGACTGTTGTAAAATATTGTTGTAGTTTTGTATACTGATATTCGCTGAGTGTAGGGTATGCACCAAAAGGTAAAAGTGCTTTGTCCTCGCCCATGCGAGAGCTCTTCCCTCCAGCAAAAATCACCGCAGGTATATCATACATGCGTATTCTCTTTTTTTCGTTTTTGATGTATGAGAAGTATGAAAAAAGCACAAAGCGTTATACCTGATTCTATTAAAAAGAGATACTCCCCATAGAGTTTACCAGAGAGTATGGCTCCTACAGACCCCCCTAATCCAAAAGCGATACCCAGGAAAAACTGTTGTGCGAGTTTTTTTTGGGTATAGAGGGAGAAGATATAGGTAATCGCTGCTGTATGATATAGGGCAAAACTAAATGCATGAAGCGATTGTGATGCAAAAGTGAGTGCAATGGAATCTGGAAAAAGATAGAGTAGCAACCACCTAAATGCAGTAATAAGTGTTGTAAACTGCAAGATATGTAAGAGATTTTTTTGTAGAAGAGGTCCTTGAAAATAGAGCATGAAAATCTCACAAATGACACCAAAACTCCACATCCATGAAGTCATCTCTAGTGAGATACCATGATCTGTTTCATAAATAGTAAAGAAGTTATAAAAACCTCCAAACCCTACTTGCATTAGAAAAATAGATGTCCAAAATGCCCAGTATTTGCTAAGAGAAAAAGAGGCATCCTCATGTACGGCATCATGAGCAGTGTGGTCATATTTGATGAGGTAGGCACCAAAGAGCAGTGTTAAAAGTGCCATAACGGATAAATAATAGAGTGCTTCATGAGGAGAGGTCAAAACCTTACCTAACCATAAAGCAATACCCATAAAGCCCAAAGAACCCCAAAGACGTACTTTTCCATAGTGATTTTTAGAGAGTCTGCTTAGTGCAATGGTTTCTACATAAGGCAAAGAGATACCCATTGCTGCTCCAAAGAGTAAGTTGGCAGACAAATAGAGCCAAAAATCTTTTACAGAAGCAATAAAAAGTAGTGTGCCAACAAAGGTAAATGCAAGTGCATAGAGATAGACCTTAGGGCTTAGCGCAACCCAGTGTCGAAAGACAAAAGGAAGCAAAAAACGCATAAAAGGTGAGGCAGCATAAATGATACCCACCTCTACGGTGCTGTAAGAGAGTTCTAGTAAGGCTTTTGGCATAAAGATAACATAGACACCTACTAGGGCAAAATAGAAAAAGTAGTAAGCGCCTAAGAGCAAAGAAAAAGGTGAGAGAAGGGGGTTTGTCTTTGTCATGATTTCTGTATGACAGCTGTACGGCTTAGTAGATCATGAAGGGTTTTGGCATCTTTTCTAAAAAACATCATCATCCAGCCAAATAGACTAAAAAAAGAGAGTATCGCACAAAGGTTTCTAAAAAGAATAATAAAGGGTGTAGGTTTTTTGCCTGTTTGCTCATCAATAATCTCTAAATCATAGGCACGATATCCAGGGGTTTGTGCCGTTTTTATCATAAACATTGTTTGCGCTGCAACCAAAGGGATGATAATATAGATCCAGCCTAACATCTTTTGTGCAGCAAACCCTTCTCTACCACCCATAACTAGGTAGAAGACGATATATAGAATAGGCATCATAAGCATAAAACTATCCGTAAGAAAGGCTTTTATTTTAATAGATGCTCTAGCATAGGGATATGTAGGCTTTGTAGCAGTCTCTTTTGTGACTTTGTGCTTGCCCTGTTTAATATCTCTAAAGCGTTGTTTTGCCATGTTTAGTTAAGACCTTGTGTCATGGTAAAGATTGGAAGCATCATTGCAGCAATAATAATACCCACA
>JALSPX010000256.1 GCA_026985755.1 Sulfurovum sp.
TGAAAACAGCTGGATCAATCCTATCATGTTGCAGTATAGTAAAAACTATTCAGAGCAATTTGGGGATAAAAGAGTACAAACTGGGAGTTTTACTGTTGGGATTGACCAGCCTATTTTTAGATCTGGCGGTATATATTTTGCCATAAAGTATGCTCAAGCAGTAAGAGATGGCAATGACGTTTCTATTAGGCTCCAAAAGAGAGAAACTATTGCCAATGCTGTAAAGTTATTGTTTGAGATGAAAAAGTTAAAATTACAAATGCAAAAACTGAAACTCTTGATAAAAAATGATGAGATAGATATAGCTCAGAAAAAAGAAAGTTACAATGCAGGATTGATAGATAGTAGTTTTTTAGACCAAGCAATACTCAATAAAAATAAAGATGAAACAACGTTACTACAGAGTGAAATGAGTTTAGCAAATATGGAACAAAAATTTTCACGATTAAGCGATAAAAACCCCTATAGTTTAAAGTTACCAAAGCTTAAATTGATTTCTGCTCAAAACTACAAGGGCAAAAATTTAGAATTGGTACGTGATAAGTTACGTGCAAAAGAGAAAGGATATAATGCAAAGATGACTTGGGCAAAGTATCTGCCTAGTATCTCTCTTAAAGGGCGGTATACAGATGAAGATATTAATCCTTTGTTTGCTAGACCTGATTCAGGATTGAAAGAGCAATATTTTACCTATGGCTTTTCTATCTCTATGCCACTTAATATCAATATGTTCTCAGATATAGAAGCGAGTAAAGTGGCACATTTAAAAGCACAAACAGAAGTGTTAGAAAGAGAAAAAAGTATTGATGCATCGTACAAAATGATTCAAACACAACTAAAGATTATTGACAAACAGATAAAACTTGCTAAAAAAGATGAAAAACTCTATCGTAGGCTCTATAGAAATACAAAAAATCTTGCCAAGGCAGGAGAAAAAACAAAATATGATACCCAAATGATGCGACACTCTATGCAGATTAAAATATTAGAACAAAAAATATATGCTTTGGATAAACAAATGACACTCTTAGAGTTGTACAAAAAGGTATCAAATGCAATTTAGCACCTATATGGAGGAGTGGCTCTATGGAGAAGAGGGATATTATAAAAACTTTAAAGCCATTGGTAAAGCAGGAGATTTTTATACTGCGGTGAGTACCAGTAGATTTTTTGGAGCGAGTATCGCTAATTATTTTTATAAAATGTTGTCTGAAGGTAAGGCAGATAAAAATGGATGGCTTATAGAGATAGGTGCACACCAAGGATACTTAATCTGTGATATGATACAGTGGTTATACACATGTGATCCTAGCTTGGTCAAAACATTGAAGTTTGGAATCGTTGAACGTCAACCTGAAGTACAAAAAGCCCAATTAAAATATATAGAAGAACGTTTTGGGTCGGATGTCCATATTACCCACTTTGATGATATCTCTGATGTGCATGTGGACTATGCTTTTGTGGTGGCCAATGAGATATTTGATGCCTTTCCTTGTGAGCTTTTAAAAGATGAACAAATTGCCGAGGTAAAAGAGCATACCATAGCGTGGAAAGATGCTAGTCCAAAGACGATAGAGTGGACAAAAAAACATCACCTGACGCAAGGTGAAATAGCTGTTGGGTATGAAGTGTTTGCTAAAAATATGGCAAGTGGTATACAAAAGTGTGATTTTGTCTCTTTTGATTATGGGGAAAAGTATGTACGTAATGACTTTTCTATACGCGTCTATAGAAAGCATGAAACCTTTCCTCTCTTTGATGAGGATTTGGTTTTGGCAGAGTCTTATCAAAAAGATGATATTACCTATGATGTAAACTTTGGACATGTATGTGAAGCTTTTGGTGCGGCTGGGTTTGAAGAGATAGTGTATGAGACACAAGCGCGTGCACTGATAAGATTTGGGATAATTGATATATTAGAGGCTTTTGCTAAACAAGCAACGAAATCAAACTATGCAAGAGAAGCAGATAAGATTAAAACACTCATATCACCCACAATGATGGGTGATAGATTTAAAATGATACATTTTAGGAAATAAGCTTTATTGCTTCATTGCTTTTAGCATTTTACAACGCTTAAGTGAAGCTTCTTCATTTCCAAACATTTGTGTGTATTTATCAAACTTCTCTTGCCCTATCATAGAGATGCATTCTTCTTTAGACATGGCCAAATTTGTTGAAGGTGGCGTGGAAGCTTGGGAAGTTTTTTGGGGAGTCGTTTTGCTTGTTTTAGGGTACATATATCCAGAACTGTAGTTATCGTCTTCTACTTTTCTAAGTTTTATATTTTTTTTAGGTGGTGGAGGTAATGTCACCTGCATTCTTCTAGCACGTTTTCTTTTTAAGGCTTGTGCTTTAATACGCTTTTTAAGTGCATCGATTTGTGCTTGTTGTTGTCGTATAAGTTGCGCTTGTTTAGCATTTTTGTTAAGCAACATAGTTACTTTATTTTTGGATGAACATCCAGAGAAGATGATGAGAGAAGCAAGTAACATAAACGTTAGTTTCATTGAAATCCTTTTTGATAGTGATAAAAGACGCTATTTTATCATGTTTAAAATAAAAAAGATACTATTTTTTTAAATCAATAACTACGACAGCTATGGCAAAACCACCATCATGACTTATCGAAAGAGAGGCACTTTTTATAGGGTAGCTTTTTTGAGCTTTTTGACTTAGTGTAAAATAGGGAGCACCTTTACTATTTTTGAAAATATGAATATCATGGAATGTTAATGTGGCAGATATACCACAACCAAGCGCCTTGGAAATTGCTTCTTTTGCTGCCCATAATCCTGCGATTGATTCTACTTTTTTTGCAAAAATAATCTCATCAGGTGTTAAAAAACGATTTTTAAATGTGTCTCCATACTTTTCAAGTAAGCTATGAATACGTTGTATCTCTATAATATCTGTTCCTATTTTCATGGTGACAGTGTACCAAAATTTACATCCATTCTACAACTTTTGACACTTCATTAGCAATAAAACATTTTATGCTTGTGGTCTCTGTAGGCTTGTTAGGTATGACTACTTTTGTAAAACCTTGTGTCTCAATTTCTTTGAGTCTTTGAGAAAGTCCCAATACTTCACGTATTTCCCCTGTAAGACTTACTTCTCCTAAAAAGAGTGTCTCTGCACTTAATTCTCTGTCTCTGTAGCTACTGAGTATGGCAGCGATAATTGCTAAGTCTGCTGAAGGTTCATTGATTTTTATGCCTCCTGAGATATTAATAAATACATCATAGGTTCCTAAAGGTAAATCAAGCTTCTTTTCTAGCAAAGCCAAAAGCATGCCTAGACGGTTATTGTCAAATCCAGTAGAGCTACGTTTTGGATGTCCATACGCTTCAGAGACCAAAGCTTGCACTTCAATGATGATGGGGCGTGATCCTTCCATAATCACAGTAAGTGCAGAACCTGATTGTAACTTCTCTTTGTTAAAAAACTTTCCTGCCATTGACTTTGCATCATTGAGACCTTCTTTGTTCATTTCAAAAATACCTACTTCATTGGTAGCACCAAAACGATTTTTAAATCCTCGAAGAAGTCTTAAATCAGAATTGTTATCTCCTTCAAAATATAAAACAGTGTCTACCATATGTTCTAAAACCCTTGGTCCTGCGATAGAACCATCTTTGGTAATATGTCCTATGATAAAAATAGGAATATGTAAAGATTTGGCAATACGCATCAAATCAAAGGTAATCGTGCGTACTTGTGTGACAGATCCTGGAGCTGAAGGTGTCTCTTCAGAATAGAGTGTTTGTATTGAGTCTATGACGATGAGTTCATAAGATTGATTGTTTATTTCTGATATAACAGAGGAGAGATTAATCTCTGGAAGTAGATAGAGGTTGTCATGATTGGCATCGAGTCTATTGGCACGGAGTTTTATCTGTCCCGCAGACTCCTCTCCTGAGACATAAAGTACTTTTTTGGAAACTTTTGCAAGATTACCTGCTATCTTGAGTAGGAGTGTAGATTTACCCACACCAGGGCTACCACCTATGAGTGTCAATGAACCAGGTACAATACCTCCACCAAGTACTAAATCTAATTCTCTACTGCCTGATGGAAATCTAATAATATTGTCTTCTTCTATTTGTGTAATAGGTTTTGCTTTTGCAAGTGTAGATCCTGCAGAAGAGGAGGAAGAGGTTTCTTTTAAAAATTTTATCTGTTCTGAACTAAGCTCTATCATGCTCTCCCATTCATTACACGAAGTACATTTACCCATCCACCTAGGACTTTGAAATCCACATGATTGACACTCAAAGAGTGTTTTTTTCTTTGCCATTTTGTATGCCTTTATTTTTTATAATTGTATTGTATACAATATTTTTAATGTAGTGTAAAAATATGGCAAATTGACATATTTTTCATCTTTTAGTTCTTTTGGTTATAATTTTGTACTCAAAATTCAAGGATATCTATTGATTTTTAATGCAATTAAACAATTTTTATATGGTATGTATCTTACAAATAGTTTTGGATTTAAACTGTCTAAAACAAACGACCCGATGGAAAAAAAACGATTAAGGTTGGCTTACTCAGAAGCACAATTAAATATTTTAAATATCACAGTAGAAGTGGAGAATAAAGAAAAAATTCCTACCCAAGGGCAGTACTTGGTTGTAGCCAATCATAGAGGTATTATCGATCCCCCTATTATAGAAATGGCACTAAAACAGAGTAATATTTTTGGTCCTTGGATTTCAAAAAAAGAGCTTTATAATTCATTGTTTTTTGGTCTTTTTGTACGTAATGCAGGTTCCATTTTACTAGATAGAGAAAAAAACCAAATGTCTGGTTTTTTTGCAGAGATAAAAGCAGCAGTAAAACGAGGAGAGTCTATTTTTATTTTTCCTGAAGGGACTAGAAATAAAACAGATGATGTTCTGACATCTTTTAAAGAAGGTTCTCGTATTATTGCTTTAAAAAACAGATTGCCAATACTGCCGTTATACATAAAAACAAATACAGCAGAGGCATTGAAAAAAAGATTAGATAATTCAAAAATTGAGCAAAGTATAACAATAGTTGTAGGGGATATCATAGAGTATAAAGATAAAAGATCTTTAGAAGAAAATTATAGAGAGATGTTCTCTCTTTAATATTGTATAAAGGAGTGTTCTTTTTCTTTTAACGTAGTGATGATATTCCTCATGCTACTGTTGTCAATTGTACTTAATATATGTACTTCTGCTGTGTGTCTGGTTAAGGATTTGATTTGAATGTGTATCTCTTCACCATGGCTACGTAATAGTATAGAACCATCTTCTTTGTTCTCATGAATAATATCACCAATTTTACCTTGATTGATAGTATTTAGTGATACTTCATATACGAGTTCTTTGTTCATTAGAAGCATAAATTTTTCTTCAACAGTATCTGCTTCTTTATGCTTTTTTGTAGCTATTGAGCTCTTTTGAACTGCCTGTGATTTTTTTTCATAGATAGTGGGATTAGGTACAATATTTACAGGTACTGCAGACATACCAGGAGATAAAATTTTTGATTTTTGTCTATATGTATGTATGGCACGAATAATAGATACAATAAGTGCAAGAATGAATGCAACAGATATACCAGTGAGTACACCAGCTACAGTACCAAGCCTTATTGCCTTGGAAAAAATAAAGCTAGTTGAATAGTAGACTGTGGCTATAGCTGTTAAAAGTATACTTATAGGCATAACCAATGTCAAGAATATATTGATAAAACTTTTCATTAGTTAATAGCACTCCCTTTAGATAAATATTTCATCTAGTATTGTATTAATATACTCATTGGCTTTAAATGAGATAAGGTCTTGAGGCTGTTCTCCTGTACCTATATAAAAGATGGGCATCTTAAGTTCATCTGCTATACTTAATACCGCACCTCCCTTGGCTGTTCCGTCAAGTTTAGTTATTATTATACCATCAATTCCAATCATTTTGTCAAAAGCTTGTGCTTGGTTGATTGCTGAACTCCCTTGGGTACCATCTAAAATCAACATCTTTCGGTGTGGTGCCCCTAAAAACGCTTTGTCTGCAACACGTATCATTTTTTTAAGTTCTTCACTTAGATTGGTTTGGGTGTGTAATCTTCCCGCAGTATCAATAATAACATGTTCATATCCTTTTGCTTTGGCTGATGCGATAGTATCAAAAACAACCGCAGAGGGATCATGCCCTTGTTGGGTCGCAACGATGGGAATATTAAGTTTACTTGCCCAGCGACTTAATTGCTCTATTGCTGCTGCACGAAATGTGTCCCCTGCACCAAGTATAACATTTTTTCCTGCTTGTTGGTATCTGTATGCAAGTTTAGAGATAGTCGTCGTTTTTCCAGCACCATTCACACCTATAATCATTTCTACAAAAGGTTTTGCATCACTCTCTTTCCAATCTGCTTCGTATTGAAAAACAGTGATAAGAGAATTAAATGCTTGAATTCTAGTGATATTCTCAGGTAGTGTATGTAAAAGTTTTTCGACCAACGTATAGTTTACATCTGCTTCAAGTAAAATATCTTCAAATTCATCTTTTGCGATAACTTTTTTTTTCGTTGGTGCGACCTCTTTAATCGCATCATTTGTTTTTCCTAAGACTTTTTTAAATAGATTAAACATCGTTTTCAACCTTTACTTTTTAATATATTCTGTATAGAATGACGTAATATTTCAATAGGTATTTTACCCTCAAAATGGGTATAATATCGATGGTTTTTGTACAGTATGATTAATGGTAATATATTGGATTTCTGTAAAAGAAGATATTGCTGTAATTGCTTAAAAAAAGCGCTATTATCAGGGTTTCCCGTATGATGAATAGGGATATGTTTAATCACTATATTTTGTTTAAATTGATTTTCTAGTTGTGTAAGCATTTTTATTTGGGTGTGAGCAATATTTTTTTTATCTTGAAAAAGGTGCACAATTAGTAGAGGTGTTTTGATCTCTTCAAAATGAAGACTACGTTGTTTGAGAGTTGCAGAATATTTGTTTGCTTCGTAGTCACTTAAAATATAGCTTTGAGGTACACTTTCATCATCGGAGTCATCTTTATTTATACGGTTCTTTTGTTTGTCATTACACGCAGTGAGTGCGTTGGCAATGAGTAGAATGAGACTAAAATGTACTACCAATAAGAAAAGTTGCTTGAATGATTGCTTTTGCACAATATGCCTTTGGGTATAATAGAATAGATTTTTATTATAGCTAAAGGGCACTTAGGGATATCATGATGGTAAATAAAAAAAGTTTTAGACAACAGAGTCTTACAGTACTTTCAAATGAGATAAAACATGCTTATATTAAAGACAAACG
>JALSPX010000257.1 GCA_026985755.1 Sulfurovum sp.
GTGTTGTTGGACGCGTATTATAGCACCCTCTTCCTTCTTTGTCAAGTGTTTTTACTAAAAATGTGTAAATTCTTTGCAATTCTTTTTTTACTTACATTATATAGGAAAATTATCTAAAACTTGGCTTACTTTTTTACAATTTACACCTACTCCCCACCAGTACAGTACTTCAACCTTAGTCGATAATTTAAAACTATATTTTTGCTTATTATATTGACATACTTAAATTTTGGATTATTGGTATATAAAGTTTAGATTTTGGATATATTTGATCATGCAATGTGAGTGTTATGAAAGAGTATCTGAAATTGTATATAACCGAACGAAATGAAGCCGTTCGATCAAATATGTACGAAGTTATATTTTTACAGAAAAGTATTTAGTACTTTTCTGCACTGACTTTTAAATCTTCTCTGCTTCTTGAACATCGTAAAGGATATCATCCATTGGGTGTCTATACATAGGCATAGCAAGACGTTTTTCATCCAGTACGTGACCGATGAACCCAATAGAACGTCCTACGATAAAGAATGCGTTCAGTGTACCAGAAGCGATAAACTCGTTAATCTCCTCTTCTGAGTATCCAAGTGCTCTCCACATATCTACCATAAGTATACCAATAGTACCATCCACATTAAGAATGAGGTTTTCTTTCTTAGATGTCGTTAAAGCCTCAACTGTTTTTGCATAGTCAAGCAATGGTGTAGCTGGAAAGTGCTCCGCTGCAAAATTCATAAGACCTGTCACTCTTAAGTCTGGGTTCTTTAATGATTTGATTCTGTGACCAATACCTGGAATTGGTATACCTTGTTTCTTCATGTACGATAAGAACTCTTTTGGAGATAAGTTATTATCATCTGCATATTTAAAGTGCTCTGCTGCACCATCAATGGCACCACCAAATCTTGGTCCAATGGTAAGAAGACCCGTTACAAGTGACTCAACCACTGATTTACCTGCACGTGCTGTTACTTTTGCATTGTGCGCACCAGATACTGCTGGTCCATGGTCTGCAACTGTTTTAATGACAGTTTCAATAAACTCTGTAGCCCATTTTGGATACTGTTTTTTGAACCATAATAATGAAATAACATCACCAATACCTTTTCCTGTATCTGGAGTAGCCACTGAAGAGATAGGGAATCCAGCGTAGGTACACTCTTCTCCTCTATCATCAGAAATCGTACAGATGAACTCTTTAGATCTTCTTACTTTTGGTACGATATTAATCTCTGGCTCTGGGATTGGCGCAAGATTAAGGGACTCATATACCTCTTTAATTTTTGCAGGAAGGTCATTGAATGTTGCTGGTACGTGAATACCTGCTTCAGCCATAGCCTTGTTTTTATACTCAGCTGTTTCCATTTCACCATTTGCAGAAGCTCCTGCATGACCAAATTGAACACCTGAATCATAATACTTCGCAATCGTACCAATACACCAAGCGATGATTGGTTTAGTAATTTTACCTGATTTCACAGCTTCGATGACTTTGTACTCTTCTGTGCCACCTACTTCACCAAGAAGAATCATATATTTAACATCTGGGTTTTTTTCCATTCTAAGAAGGTTGTCGATAAATACTGAACCAACAAATCTATCTCCACCAATCGCAACACCTTCTGCAATACCGTCAGCGTTGATAGCAATAATGTTTGAAAGTTCATTAAACAATCCACCTGAACGTGTCACAAGTCCACAGCTTCCTGCTCTATGAAGTTTAGAGTTGATAATGTTTTCAATCGTACCACCAATGTTGGCTACTTTAAATGCACCTGGAGTAATAGCCCCAACTGTTGCCGGTCCGATAACTGTAACACCAGCAGCTCTTGCTTTTTCATTCATCGTTCTTGCAAGTCTTTCTGGGATACCTTCCGCAGTAATCATCATCGATTTAAATCCACCAATTTCTAAAGCTTCAACTGTTACATCATAGGCTGTTCTGAAAGATGCGAAGTTTAAAAGTACGTCAGCTTGTGGCTGTGCAGCTTTTGCTTCTGCTGTGTTTTTATACAGCGGAATCATCACTTCATCTGGCCCGTAGAAGAACTTCTCAAATTTGTTTGAGCTTGTAGGTGCCACAATACCAGCTACTGATGGTGTTTCTCTTTTAATTGTATAGTCATAGTCCAACATTCTTTGGATTGCTGTTTTGTTGTTGTTCCAAAAAATCGCTTGTGTATCTTTAGTATATAGTCTTTCCATCTCTTCTCCTTACTTCTCTAATGCCATACGCACGATGTCTGTTACGTGTGTTTCTGGTCCATAAACTTCGATGTAAAGACCCATTCTATCAGCTGCTTCTTTAATATCTTTAAGACCTTTTTCATAGTTTGGTCCACCACGTCTTACGTAGATTTTTACACCCACTTCTTTGAGTTTTTCTTGATAATTTTCAAGGGCTTGGATAATACCTGTAAATGTTTTAGCAACATCCGTAAAGTTAGCAATCGCACCACCAATAATGAGTACTTTTCCTCTACCTTCAGGATCTTTTTCTCTTGTCATAAGATCAAAAAGTGTTTCGGCATAGAATTTCGTCTCACCTGTAGTTGGTCCACCTGAGTACTCACCGTAGTTTGCAAGGTCATCAATACCTGCCATATCTGCAATCGTGTCAGCATAAACAACTGAAGCACCACCACCAGCAACCATTGTCCAGATTCTAGCTTCTGGCTTAAGGAGTGTAAGTTTAAGTGAAGCACCTGTTTTGGCATCTGCTTCTTCTACTGCCAATACTTCTGGAGATTTCTCTTCCATACCGAATGAAGTGGGGTATTCAACATCACCCCATTCAGATACCATCATAAATCCAGCAGTATCATCTAGTTTTGCTACCATATCAAGAAGCTCAACTTTGTTACCTTGAAGTACAAATGGGTTGATCTCCAGGTATGCGAAGTTAAGTTCACGATATGCTTTAAAGAAACCAATAGCAAACTCTGCGTAAGCCTCTTTGTCTTTCTCTGCAACATCTGCAGGAACATTTGCTCTAATTTTAGAAGCAATTTGTTCCTCAGTGTCAGTGATAGCAAAAGCAACTTCTGTTACCTTTTCATCCCAACCCTCTTCTACTTCCATTCCACCTTCAGCAGACATGTAAAGCATATCGTTATCCCCTACACATGTAGCAGAGATATAGTACTCTTCCTCTTGTGTGTGTGGCATAAATGGCTCAACTAAGAAGTGTGTCAACATATCTACAGATGGCTCACCTGTTGGTGTATCTCCGTCAAATGAAAAGAATACTTCTTGTTTCTCTCCACCTTTTTCGTCAATCCATGCAGCAGCTTTTTCCAGCGTAACATCACCTGGTTTTTGGTCTTTAAAAAGAACCAATCCATTTTTACCTCTTTTCCCAAAAAGCATATCTGGTTTTGCAACCAATGTCTTTTCATTGAGCCACGTATGTGTTTTGGCTGCTTCTTTAAGTTCTGATCCATTTTGTACCAGTACTGTTTCATATGAATAAGTAAAATCTGGGAAATACTTATCCCAATGTTTTGCTAGAATTGACTTTGCGTCATACTCTCTAATCGCCTTTTGAGCCATCGAGTTCTCCTTTAGTTTAGTTCTTAACAGTTTAACACTAAGTGGTTTGAACTTTTGTTTAGGTGATAGTAATCATAAGGAGAAAGTAAATACTGTGTATTTTAGAAACAAATTATTTTGCGCAAGGCAATATATTATAATATCGTAATTGTAGACGCTCCCTTTCCGAAGATGTATCAAAGCACTCTAAGCCTTTGGATTTAAGTGTTTTTGCTAATTCATATGGCTTATAGATACGTTTTGCAAAATGCTTGTTAGGATTATCTACCATATAATAAAGTGCTTTATGAAATACCATCACTATTGCCGTAACTATCAAAAATCCAATGACGATATAAAACCCTTGCCTATAGAGCTTTTGAAATTCTGGCAAACGTACACGTACTGAGTGATTGAGCGTATCAAGCATGAGGACTACAGATATCATCACATACGGTGCAAAATCTGTAAGATATACCCGCTGTCGCAATGAAAGCAGTAAAGAAAATGCCAAAGCCGTAAAAGAAATATACCATAAAAGTGTTTTCTTTTCACGTAACAAAATACGATACATTGCATAAAAAAAATAGAGAAAGAGTAATGGAGAAAATACTGTTGCATAAAGTCCAAAAATTTCAACAAAATGTCCAGAGGGTCTCCCCCCTATAGTAATGCCTTTTGCCAAATAGATAAATGCTATCAAAAATGCCAAAGAACCTATGACTAATTTTTTATCTTTATGTACACTACCATACAGCAGCAATGCCACAAAAAATATAATAGATGCTTCATGAATAAAAAAGAGTGCAAGCATAAGTAAGGGTAAAAAATAGCGTTGCTCATTTTCATAAAGTAATACAAAAAGTAACACAATAGTCAGTACAATAATAGCAACATTGGCCAATGTGACTGCTGTCAAAATACCTGGTAAAATCATAAAAATAGCTGTAGCAAGATAGGCATCTGATTGCCGTATAAAATATTTTCTACTCAGCTTATAAAAGAGTATCAAAGCAAGAAAACCAAAGAAAATAAAGAAAATACGCAAGCCCAAAAATCCACCAACAATCCCCTCACCCCAATGTGTGAGTATAGAGGCAATACCCTTAGTACTATAATAAATCTTGGCCTCATGCGGACTAATGGGTGTGGTGCTGGCTAGATAAAAAACAGCCAAAGCATAAAAGAATATGGCATAAAAAAAATGCTGTTTTTTCATCTAAAACTAGAGCTTTAAAAAGTTATCTAACATCTCATGCCCATGTTCGGACATGATAGACTCTGGGTGAAACTGTACCCCATAGATAGGTTTGTCTTTTATCTGTAACGACATAATCTCATTATCATCCATACTGTGTGATGTGGCGATGATATTTTGTGGTAGATTTTCTTTATTGACCGTGAGCGAATGATAGCGAGTAGCTCTAAACTCTTGTGGCAAATCTTTAAAGATAGGCGTCTTAGCGTCTATCGCTACTTGAGAGGTCTTGCCGTGCATCATATTTTTGGCACGTATCACTTCGCCACCAAAAGCCTGTGCAATACTCTGATGCCCAAGACAGATACCAAAAATAGGTGTAGTGTCTGCAAACGCTTTGATAACCTCTAGAGTGACCCCTGCATCATCTGGTGTGGCTGGACCAGGAGAGAGGATGATTTTTTCAGGATTGAGTGCTTTTATCTCATCTATTGTCATCTCGTCATTACGAATGACTTTCAAATCTGCACCGAGTTCTCTACAATACTGCACTACGTTGTAGGTAAAGCTATCGTAGTTGTCTATCATTAATACCATTTATCTGTTCCTATCTAAATCTTAAATATATTATAGCTCAATTCGTATTATGGTCACTCTTTGTTATATGCTGAAATAGCATCTTTGGCAAAAATTCAATAAAGTAATGTCAAAATTTTATCAAAAAATAACACAACCTATAATACACTTTTTTTCAACGCTACGTACACCTCTTTTAAGCTAATAAAACCTTCCATAGCTAGTGCAATATTTTCAACCCTTTCCTCTATCTCAAAAGGATATTCATGGGCTAATATATTGCGTATTTCTCGTAGTTTTTCCCATTGTAGCACGTTATCTATAATTTTCATCTTTTCAAGTAGGTGCAGGACATCAAGCATTGGTTGTTCAAATGTATCTATCTCTTTAAGTTCATAGAGAACTTGTTTGAAAAGTTTTGCACCTATTTTGTCTTGTAATTTTCCAAAATTAAACAAAAAACTATTGACAATACGTGTGTTTTCATAAGTATCAAAAAAATGCACGTCAATCTGAGAATGACTTAGTGCGTCATAATCTATGTTGCAACCTACAAGCATCTTGTCAATATGTTCAAACATAGAGGACAATACTTCGCTCATAGCTTAATCCCAGTAGTGAGTGCAATCTCATCTATAACTCTTTTTGTACCTCTATCAAAAACCACATCTATTTTTTGTTCACCGATGTCATGCTTGAGTCTAGAAAGAAAGTCTATTTTTTTATGTATAAGATTTTGCAAGTTTTTCGTGCGAATATAAAGGTCTATATCTCCCCCTCTTCTGCTTTCATCTACGCGACTGCCAAAAAGGTATATCTCACCTTCACCAAAGACTTCATGGAAATATTTTATAATGGCTTTATATTGTTTGGAAGTTAATCGCATTGAAAACCTTTTTTTGATTAATTATAGCATATTTGTCAAGGCAAATATCAATCTTTATGCTCTCAAATCCTCAGACCAAAAAAACGCTACCCATCCCTGAGGTTCTTTCACATACCAAGTAGGCTTCATACAGGCCGTCTGCTTATAAAAAATAGTTGCTGTGAAAAAAGTAACTTTTGGGTACTTCTGATTTAACACTTTTAGCACTTCTACCAAAGTATCCCCACTGTCTACTATATCATCTACTATCAGTACCTGTTTAGCTGATTTTAAATCAGGAATATTGAACACTTCCAGAGAATCTTTTTTTTCCGTATCATCATACCCTATCGTATTGATAGCATAGACTTCACGCAAGTCATAATATTCTCCAAGCATTTGAGCCATACTCAGCCCTCCTCTTGCGATGCCTAGTATGGTGTCGAAGGGTTGGTCTATTTTTTGGGTGAGGGTTTTGAGGTCTTCTCTGTATTCTTGGTAGGGGTAGTATATTTTATTTTTCATGTTCTTTCCTAATAAATTCAGTTTAAGAAGTTATTTTCTATACACATCATCATGACTGCCAATATCTATAAGAATAATCACCTCATCTACAATAATAAAATCTATAATGATTCTATACTGCATATTGATTGAGACTAATGCATAAGGGTGTATTTTGCCTTGTAACTTGTGCACTCTTAACGATGGGTGTGTTGGATTAGCCTCTAGTAGTTCTATGGTCTTTTTATATTTGCCCCATAAATCTCTATGCTTTTTAAAAAACTTAATGGCTCTTTTTTCATACCCCTCTGCGAACCTTATCTCATGCATCCTCTAGAGCTTTTTCTATGGTATCAAAGTGGCTTTGCGTACTCGTATGGTAGTTGCCATCAGTGATGTCCTGTATCACTTCTTTGTGTGCCACATCTAGTTTATAGGCTCTATAGGCTTCATACTCTTCAAAGGGGATGACAATATATTTATTTTTTCCCCTAACACTTATGATAATCTCTGAAAACTTTTCAAGGAGTGTCTCGAAATATGATACGCCTTTGGTTTTAACATCATTTGCCATGATAGTCATCATCGTATCCTTAATA
>JALSPX010000258.1 GCA_026985755.1 Sulfurovum sp.
ATCAAAAGCCTCTTGACTCATAGACTCCACAAGTTCCCTAGCCTTTAGCGATGCCCCTTTGATGCGAGAGTCTACATGGAGTATGAGTGGGTCCACACGCAATGCCATAGGGTTTAGCCCCATGAGTCGTAAGCCCTCTATGTTTTTGATGCGTGAAAGTGCCACATACCCCTGCCCAGACTCGAAGGTCTTAGAGAGGTCTATCTCTGCTGCGTCTAGTGTCATCCCTTGTGATTTGTGTATGGTGATAGCCCATGCCAAACGTAGGGGTACTTGTGAGACGGTGGCGGTCACCTTGCCAGAGTCATTTTCTAAACTCCAGTCTTCTAAGTCTAGCTTTATCTTCTTGCCATCTGTGGTACGTACAATGGGCATCTTGTCTATGGGGCTAAAGCTCTCTACTTTACCTGTCGTACCGTTGACATACCCTGCCTCTGCATTGTTTTTGATAAAGATGACTACGGCACCCTTTTTAAGTGTCAGACGCTCCAACACCAGTGAAGATTTAAAGATTTTCTCTATGTTCTTCTCTGTGCCTTTATGGTCGCAGACAAAGAGCTTCTCTTCACCACTTAACTTCTCTAACTCCTCTTGGTTGATGCGGTCTACATCTAGGTTGTGGGTATAAAGTCTCGTGGGTGTGTCTATGTTTAGTGTGGCTTCGTGTCTGCTGGCTAATAATTCTTCGGATGTAGTGCTTATCTCTCCCGTGCGTATGTCATCGAGTATACCTATGAGCCTGCTGTCATCTTGTCTAAACTTCTCTTCTAGGTAGCAGGTTTGCAGTTCTAATGCTCTCCACGCCTCAGACTGCCACGCAAAGCGTTTGTCTTTGGGTGTCCTACTCACAGGTGGAAGCTGAAAGAAATCACCAGAGATGACCACCTGCACCCCACCAAAAGGAGCGTCTGTCCCCTTGAACCCACGCAATATCATATCCATAGCCGAAAACATCTCAGGAGAGACCATGGAAATCTCATCGATAATGAGCAATTTCAACTTAGAAAAACGCGTCTTCAAATACTTCTTGTCCATCAAAAAGTCTACATAGCCCTCATCTATGTTCTCACGTATGCCTAACGCAAAAAAAGAGTGTATCGTCTGCCCACCCAAATGCGAAGCCGCTATGCCTGTAGGTGCAACAATAGTCGGATATACTCGACGCTCTTTTAGGTACTGTGTGTATTGGTTAAGCAGGTAGGTCTTACCTGTCCCTGCTGACCCTGTGATGAATACATTTTTGCCTGATTTTAGTATGTTTAGTGCTGTGTTTTGTTTCATGGGGAGTATTATAACAGTTTGTGTTTAGGGTCATGAATACTATTTAAAACTACTAAGCTATAATAAACATTAGATATAATTTTTGAAACAAAATAAAATAATGGATATACATCAATGTCAATACTTGGTAAATTGAGTCGTATCAATATTAATGGTTATAAATCTATAAAAAAACTAGATATTGAATTAAAATCATTAAATATCATCATTGGCTCAAATGGTGTAGGTAAAAGTAATTTTATAGGTTTCTTTAAATTTATGAAAAAAATTTTAGATGGAGACCTTCAACTATATATTGCA
>JALSPX010000259.1 GCA_026985755.1 Sulfurovum sp.
AACTACAAAACACTAACATATGAAAAAGAGGCGATCGTTACCAAAACAGCAGTCCAAAATATTTACAAAATCGATGATGCACTTATAGCAGTTGTCGAAGATGATAATACTTTGTCTTTTTATGACTACAAGAGCAGAAAAATCGTTTATAGAAAAAAGATGACTCACAAAGTGTATGATGTGACAAAAACCACCGACAATCTCATTGCCATTGCAGGAGAAAAAGAGACGGTAAGCTATCTTGATTATTGGGGCAGTGGAGATATCATATCGGCGATGAAATTTTTTAATGACGGTATCATCAGCATATACGATTTTCAAAATAGTGAGCTTACACTCTTAAACAGACGCGAACTATTTACCACTCTGGATAAAAAAACACTCGATAGACATGCATGGTATATAAATAATCAAGGTCATGTAGTATCGTATAAAAAATTTAGAGATAGATTGGTTTTTGATAAGTATGAACAGAATAAAGTTGTTTTGAAGTGATACAATTGGTTGAGGAGTTTTTTGTTATTTAGAGAAGAATCGTATGTCTTGAAAACGAAAAGATAATTCATTATCTACGATTAAACAAACCCGAATTCAAACATCCAGTGCAAAAAATAACCATAGAAGTAAAAGACAACTATACTGCAAATATCTTGGAAATGTTACACAGTCTCAAAGGTATCAAAACGATCCCGATGACTCCTCTCATTTAAGAGACATGTTCTATTTTCCCTTTAGATACAGTATCAACAGCTTTTAATATTTTATCTTTTAAGTGCAAGAGGTCATTAAAACGATTGGAAACAGAAATTATAACGACTGTACCAAATTTTCTATTAATAAATTGTTGCTGATACTCAATATTGCCATCTATTGTGACAAATACATTAATTTCTCTTTTATCTAACTCTTCTAATAACTCTGTATCTTTGAAACCACTTAATCCCATCTGGGGTACAGTATAGGCAGAACCTTTTTCAAAAAACTGGGTTACTCTTTTAGGTAAACATTCATCAATGACAATCTTCATTAGGCTACTTCTTCTTTTTGAATATAGACCTCGGCACTTTGTAAAATATAGCGTATCTGTTCAAATGAGACCGTTGGAAAATCTTCTAAAAAATCTTTAATACTCTCTCCTGCTAACAGATAATCGAATAGGTTTCGTACAGGAACACGAGTACCCTTGAAAACCAATAAACCATTTAAAATATTGGGATTGCTTTCTATTGCAGTCATGTTGTATCCTTGCATTGAATTTTATTAATTATAGCAAGATGTACTTATTACTCTCCTATAAAATAAGTTATTTGACCATATCCTTAAATTGTTTCATTGCTTTTGCTGCTGTTTTGGTTCGTACATTCGAGTATCGTTTGGTAACAGCTGTTGTGGTATGCCCTAAGACACTAGCGATGACTTCTAAGCTCACTCCAGCATTGACAAGCTCTTTAACTATATACAATTATTATTTATGTTAAAATTCTTTCACTAACTTTATATGAGAGAGAATATACCTGATGAATCATTATGCTTTTGCTAAGAAGATGAAATATTATACGATTGTGTATGTTGAAGATGATC
>JALSPX010000260.1 GCA_026985755.1 Sulfurovum sp.
ACCAACTTGCAATTTATGCATAGCACAGATAAGACTATAGTTATCAGTATTACCTCTACCGTAGGAAATGAAGGGAAAACAACTGTTGCAAGTAATCTTGCTGCAATCATTAGTCTTACGCAAAAAAAGACTATTGTACTCAATCTAGACATGCGTAAACCTACACTGCATACACTATTTAACTTACCCAATAATAACGGCATGAGTACACTCTTAGCTAATAAAACAAACTTAAAAGAGACCATTCAACAGACAAGCTATGAGAATCTTGATATCATCTCTTCTGGGCCTATACCACCCAATCCTAGCGAACTGATAGGCAGTGACACTATGACTACCATACTCACACAACTTAAAAAACTTTATGATGTCATCATCATAGATACTCCTCCTGTAGGTTTAGTCGCTGATGCGCTTACCCTCATGAAAGAGTCTGATGTTTCTCTTTATATACTTCGCTCAGAGTATAGTAAAAAAGCCTATTTGGCAGATATCCAAAAAATGCTAACCTCACATAATATCAAAAAAACCTATCTCATACTCAATGGTATCAAAGCAAATAAAAAAGGCTCTGGATATGGATATGGAGGTGGATATGGGTACTATGAGGAATCATAAAAATGTTTTCATTTTTTAAAAAAAAATCAAACATCATCCTTCCTGAGCCTCCAGATCTTGTAGTAGATTTACACTCTCACCTCATACCAGGCATTGATGATGGTGCGAAAAATATAGAAGAGAGCTTAAAACTACTATCAGGACTACAGTCACTGGGATATACTAAGGTCATCACCACACCACATATCATGATAGATGCTTACGGAAACACAAAAAAATCTGTCTTAAAAGGTCTAGAGACCCTCAAAAAAAGAGCAGAAGAAGCCGGTATTACTTTGTGTATAGATGCTGCATCAGAGTACTATTTAGATGAGGGCTTACTCCCTCTTATCAAAAAAAAAGAACTCCTTCTTATCAACAATACCTACCTACTATTTGAAACCTCATATAACCATAGACCCCAACAATTAGAAGAGATTATATTTGAGATACTAGCATCTGGGTACACCCCTCTTCTTGCCCATCCCGAACGGTACAATTATATAAAAAATGTTGACGAATATCATGCACTCAAAGAAATTGGTGCCCATTTTCAAGTCAATATTAACTCCTTTAATGGATACTATGGTTCACATGCAAAAGAATACGCTCATGCACTAAGCCAGCATGGACTTATAGACTTTTTAGGTTCTGACACACACCATCGAAAACATATCGATAATCTCAAAACGGTACTACAAAGTGATAACTACAAAGAGATTTATCTACACAATACCATAAAGAACCCCACACTTATTTAAATATTGTTATAATAGCCATCAAATTTAATAAAAAGGGACTTAAATCAATGATGAATTATATTAAAATACTACTAGGGATAATGACTACCCTACTTTTAGTTGGATGTAGCTCAGGATATCAACTTTTTCAAGAGCAAAATGCCACTACCGATGTTGCACGAGGACATGAAAAAAAACCAGATCAGTCTATTGCTCATGGTAGCATTGAATACATTATTCTTCCACAAGACAGACTAGAGGTTATACTCTACAAAGACCCCAATCAGGAAACAACCATTATGGCACAACCAGAGCTAGGTCAAAGTGTCAACAAAAAAGGTATCTTGGTAAATACCAAAGGGTTTATTACTCTGCCACTCATTGGTAAAGTCAAAGTTGCCGGTCTTACACAGACACAAGCATCAGACAAAATAATAAAACGATACAAAAAATTTATCAACACACCGTCTATCTACCTAGAAGTACTTAATAAACGTCTATACGTATTAGGCGAGGTTAACAAGCCTGGTGTCATAGAACTAGATAAAGAAAAGATGACTCTTATAGAGGCTATAGCACTGGCAGGTGATCTCACCGATGCAGCAGTACGTAATAAGATAGCAGTACTCACATCAGGCGAAAAAGGCACTATGCGTATTCGGTATATCGACCTAACCAATTTCAACACCCTGAAGTTCAATCAACTCGTCTTGCGTCCAAATGATATTGTCTATGTACGACCGAATAATTGGAAAGCATATAAGGTAGGTTCAGATGATTTTACAAGCATCTTTCAAACTATTCGTAATATAGTAGCTCCATTCTTGGATATTAAAAATTTAAGAGAGTAAATTTTAGTATTTTTATGCTACACTACATATGGAAAAGCTAGAGGTGAGCCAAACATAAATATTATGTTTAGGGCTTAGGATAAAACAAAAATGTATTTAATACAAAAGATAAAAGATGCGTATGTTAAAAAGTATAGTACTGGTATTTACAATCAGTCTTATAAGTATTATGAGCTATAGATTCATTACAGAGAAACCTGAGAGTAAGCTTAATATAAAAACTCAGAAAAGCGAGCTCGGAAATAATAATTCTATACAGAAAGATGCTATGGATACACAAACAAATACTATGGCTATACAAAAACATATAAAAAAGGTTTCTAAAACTACAAATAAAAAGCCAACTATCTTAGATACATCATCTAAGACTATAGAAAAAGAAAAAATATTTGTAGATTATTTAGAAGACAAAACATACAAAGATATCATGGATGACCCTTCTTTAACACAAAAAGAAAAGGATGTCATGATTATGGATAAAATGTATTTTGAGAGTGAGAAAGATGCCTCTTCTGTTCCTATTACAGAAACGGAAATCGAAAGACTCATGGAAGAAGATATAGATTACCAAATTTCAAACAAATAAAAAGGAAAAATTATGAAAAAATATTTATTATCAACACTAGCTCTAGGAATGATTACTACAGGTCTTCATGCTACATGTACCCCTATGGCAACAGGAGCATTATGTCAGTATACAAACATTGACAGACTTTATGTAACACCAAGTGTAACTTACGTATCTACGACAGATGATGAAGCAGCATCAATATCTGAAAAATGTGACGTTAAGTCTGGAAAATACCTTACACTTAAAACAAGCACACCTAACTACGACAAAATACACGATCTTTTAACAGCTGCACAAGCTACTGGAAAAGAAATTTGGGTACGTGTTGCTCCAGATAGTAACAATCTTTGTAACGTAGTATATGTAACAATGGAAAACTAAAAACTATTTTAGTTTCACCTATAACCCAAAGAAACTTCTTTGGGTTTATCTCATCTCCATCATTCTCTTACAGTTTTTTCATCTTTAACCATAGTAAAAATTTTACCAGTATAAGTTGTCTATGTATACGAGTAGGTTCTTTCAGTAATCGATACAGCCACTCTAAGTGTAAATCTAAAAATAGTTTAGGAGCCCGTTTTTTATCCCCTCCATATATATCAAAACTCCCACCTAGTCCCATATAAAGTGCTGGATGAATCTCTAGTAGTTCTGCCATTAAAAACTCTTGCCTTGGACTTCCTTGTGCTATAAAGACTATATCTGGTTTTAATAATCTAAGAGATTCTTTTAGCCTTTGTTTATCGTTATCTTTTAAAAAACCATCTCTATATCCTACTATGTTTATATTAGGGAACTCTTTTTTGAGCTTTTTAACTGTATTTTCTATGACCTCTTGCGTAGAACCTAACAAATAAAATCTTTTTTCATTATGAAATTCATGAATAATATCAAGCCAAAATTCACTTCCTGGAATCTTGACTGCATCCAATCCCTTTTGTTTTAGAGCCATAACAGCACCTATACCATCAGGATAGCCGATATTCTGATTAATAATCTGATAAAGTCGCCTATCATCCTTGAGTATTTTTTCTGCATTGATAGCTACTAAAATTTTTTTCTTGTCTTTAATATAATCCAAAAAACTGGCTTTATTCGAAAAAGCATAGGTTTCGACATTTAAAAGTTTCATTTTATGAATCATTTGTATTCTCCTCTCCTAAGAAAGTAAAAGCATAAAACATCCATGCCTGTGCCCAACGCATATAAGGTATTTTCGAAGAAATACCTTGTTTAAGTTGATAATAAAAATAACCCTTCTCTTTATCTTGCATATGCATTATTGTCCACTTTAACACCTTATTTACAATCTCTTTATGCTCTTCTAGTACATCAAGCCTTGATAATGTTGCGACTAGCTGTGCAGGTGCATGGATATCGATTGGGTAAGTTTTATTATCATAATACTTTGGTGTACCATTTTTAAGAAAAAAATGTTTGAGATAATAGTCCAATCCTTTATCGATATGCTGTTGAAATGTAGTATCGCCTGAATACTTCTGATAATCACTAATACACTCAAGATTATACCCCGTATGAAAGCTATCAACCCAATCTTGTATACCCATCTCACCATAAATCCATGCACCATCGTCTCGTTGTGCACGCACACATGCTAATACAGAATCCCTAGCAAGTGCTAAGAGTGTTTCATCTTTATTATAACTATAGATGCGTGCCAAGAGTTTAGAACCTAATAGTGATGCATTGTAGACACAGGTGTTATCAAAGGGAGAGTAAGAAAAGATAAACCCCTCTTCTTTGGATGTACGATTTAAATCGTTCACGATAAAATTAGCTGAGCTGAGTGCTACATCTAAATATTGTTGTTCGTTAGTAATATCATAAGCATCCATCAATGCTGAAGCAATAAAGCTTGTCGCCACAACAGTCGGAGTCTCTTTTGGTAGAAAAAAAGCACGTGACTGCCAATCAAAATTATATCCCCAACATGCTCCAGAGAACCCTCTACTCTGAAGTGCGATAAGTTGCTTCGCTAAAAAATGGATTTTCTCTAAATACTCTTCTTTGCCTTCCTTTTTGTAGAGATTAGCGTAACCTGTCAAAAAAAGTCCTAAGCCTTTTGGATTATACTCTTTAGGCACAAGTGCCCATTTACGGAAGTTAATGGGACTACGTTTAAAAATCTGTATCCAAGCGAGTCTTAAAAATTTTATTTTATCCAATTTTAGGGCTTTAAAAAGTTTACTGTTAAGACCGTCATAAGGATCCCATCCTTTAAATCCTTCTGCTTCACAATATGTTTTTAGTTTATCAAAACTCTCCATGATATCTTTATTCATACCTATTTATTCTCCATTTATTACTTCTAACATATAGTTATATAATCGTTTTTCAACAGTAGTGCACAGTAGACTTTCTTTTATATAGTTAGCATTATATGTTCCTATCGAAATCATTTGTTTTTTATCATTGATAAGAAGTTCCAATTTTTCTTCTAGTTGCTTTGCATTTTTTACTTCTACAAAGTAACCCATTTCTTTATCTTTAAAAAACTGTTTTAATCCTCCAACGCTTGTTGTCACAATGGGCATTCCAAATGCCATCGCTTCCAATACCGAGATAGGTAAGCCCTCAGAGTAACTCGGCAAACAATAAATATGACTATTGCCTAGAAGCTTTTTTTTAGATTCACCTTCAACATATCCTGTAACTGTAATATTATTATCTTTAACTACCAATGCAGATATGACATCAAAGTCTTTACCATCACCAGCTATGATTAGCTCTAAATTATCATATTTTTTACTTAAATTCTGGAAAGCTTCTATCGTTTCAAAAATCCCTTTTTCTCTTAAAAGACGTGCCAAAAAAAGTATCTTTATTGTTGGTGATTGTGTATAGTTTTTAATCTTGGTATCCATAGAAAAACTATCTAATAATGCAGTGTCAATAGTTGTTGTTTCTACTATAATATTCCCTTCATAGCCCCACTCCAATATCTTTTTTTTAAAATCTTCTGAGAGTACAAATATTTTTTTAGCATGACCATATGTTTTGAGGAAAAAAGTACTGTATTTGTTATCTACTTTCTTCTCAAAATCTAAACTCCAAGCATGAAAAAAGACCACAAAAGGTACATTTTTTGCTATACATTGTTTTGCAAACAGTGCATCACGTACAAAACTCCGTGACCCAAGAGAAGGATTTAAAAATACTAAATCATAATTTTGTTTTATACACTTATTAAATTTCCATTGATCCAATATAGCACCCAAAATATTTTTGCCATGTCCGCCAACTTCTATATTATCTATAGATATATTTTCATAGTTATTCCATCTTGGAAGTATTGCATTCCAAAAGGTACTCACTCCTCCCCAAGTAGCGAGTTTTGGAGTAACTATTAAAATTTTTTTTATCATTCAATTTTTCCTTGATTCTATTATCAATACATTGATATCTTATTCAATTGTTTGAAACTGACCAGTAATGATACTATCTTGTATTTTTAATGTTGCCAATGTAGTCAAGTAAATAGACTCAAAACTTATAGGAGAAGATGCTCCTTCTTTAAGGGCTCTAAGAAATGACTGCACACCCTCCTTCTGCCCTTTACCTGAAAGTTTCAACTTCTCTTCTTTGTTGTCTTTATAGATGAGACCTGATCTAAAATCTTCAATGACACCTGCTTTACCTGCACCAAAAATCTCTAAATGTTCTTTGGCTAATGCCTTATCAGCATTGGCTACATAGGTAAGGTTACCTAAAGATCCATCAGAAAATTTAACAACAATAGCGATATTATCATCTGTCTTAATTTGCGAGTTATTTGTTGCTATACATTCAGCATATACCTTCACAGGTTTTGCATCAGTAAAAAACTGCATCAAGTCAATAAAATGGCAGATTTCACCAACAATACGCCCTCCACCAGCTTCGCCTTGTGTCCAATGGTCTTTAGGTATAAACCCGGCATTGACTCTAAAGTTCATCACAAGAGGTTCACCGATATTAGCGAACTCTTTTTTAAGTGCGACTGTCACGGGGGCGAAACGTCTATTAAATCCAACCATCAACATTTTATTTTCAACACTATCATATGCATTTTTGACCTGCTCAAGTTCTTCGTAGTTCATTGCCAATGGTTTTTCGACAAAAACATGTTTTTTAGCATTGAGAGCATCAACTATATATTTGGCATGCGTATCATGGCGTGTAGCAATAAATACCGTATTAATACTTTCATCATTCAACACATCATTAGCATTGGTTGAAGCAGTATTAAACTGAAACTTATCAGCAACACTCTTGGCATTGATACCAGTACTGGTTACAACAGTTTGAAGCGATGCCATCTCCTGTGCTGCAGGGATAAGGTAGCCCTGCGCAAAACTTCCTGCACCAATAAACCCTATATTGATCTCTTTTATAGCGTTAATATTTGTACTTTTTATCACAGTAGATGTTTTTGTTTCATTTTCAGGGTATTCCAATAGTATTCCGATAAAACGTTCTTTT
>JALSPX010000261.1 GCA_026985755.1 Sulfurovum sp.
CTCCATCTTTTGGAAAAAACTTACAGGTGTCTACACCACTGATGCTACATCAGAAGACCTCTAATACACCTCATGCGTAGACGCTACAAAGCCCTGTTGGCAATTGTTATACCAACGGCTATGGTCTACACGCTCAAGTATACCCATCAAGCCTCTTACGAGTGGCTGATGGGATATATGTTTGCTGTTGCCCTTGTGTTTAAGGCAAGTATACTTTCTCTCTGGTTTGCATCCAAGCTTAAATTCATCGCATTTATCAAAGGGCTGACCTTTATCCAAGGGCTGCTGCTTTTACTGAAGCGTTGGTTTTTAGATAATGTACTGACACAATGGCTCAAAACAAATATCATCGACCACTTAGCCGAAGGTTTCAGAGAAATGAAAGTGTACTACCTACGGCTCAATCTAAAAGCCAAAATGAAAAATCTCTTAAGTATTTTCTTGGGCTTACTCTTTTTAGCTTTTATCGCACATATGATTGGCTACTTAGATAAACTACTCATTTTTGCAGAAGTAAAAACCATAGCTTCTGCCCTCTTTCAAGGCATACTGACTTTTGCGACCAAAACAACCTCTTCTATTCTCTCCTGGTTTGCTGCTTCGTGGTTGGCACCTATTTTAGAAGTTTTCGCACTCTCCTACCTGCTTACCCTTTTAGAAAAATGGTTTGGTGCGAACAACCCTCTTTCAAGATTTTTCAACTTCATCGGAGACAAGCTCAATCAAGCCCTATACTACCTAGGACTCATCAAAACCAAACATATTGACCCTATGGTAGAGTGTAAGGTCATTTCCAACTCTAAAAAAGTAAACGCCAAACTTAGCACCATAATAAGAAACAAAAAGATACGTGAAGAGTACAAATATTTTGAGCGTTTTGAAAACATCATCATGAAGGGACATATTGATGCCTATCACTCCTTTAAAGGGATGGAAAAAATTAGCGATAAAAAAGAACTTTACAAACGTATTAACCAAAAAACCAATGACAACATAGATATCGTTGCTTATGTATCACGTAATCATCTAGGGTTACTTTTGGATGAAGAGGTAGAAGATACTTTTTACCATGATATTTTCTTGTTAGAGAGCTTTGCTAGTCACCAAGAGCATGGTGTCAAGGTCTATGATGAACCCCAAGACCCTGAGCATATTGATCATACGGATTTTTGGGTACTTAACACCTCTAAGTTTCCTGTTATTATAGGTTCCGAAAGTAACAACTTTGAGCAAGAGTGTATCTTCCCACATGGACTAAGACTGATACAAACAAAAAAGCCCTTTTGTTATGCAAGTGGAGATGTATATTGTGAATATGAGGGGGTGAGAGTTGCAGTCTCTCCCATAGAGAGGGATTAACCTCTATTGAGAGATGCTCTCCAAGTGTTTGGCAAAATCTTCTGGTTTAATAAACCCACTCAGTGTTTTGTCTGCTAAGTAATTGTTTTTTTTGTCAAAAAAGATAATATTGGGTGTCCCAAAAAGCTGAAACTTTTTAAGCAGTGCTTGGTCTTCTGGCGTGTTTTTGGTCAAATCTATTTGGATAAACGTGAACGCCTTTAA
>JALSPX010000262.1 GCA_026985755.1 Sulfurovum sp.
TGTGTGTGCAGTAGCAAGTATAATAGGTGTGTTTTTATCTGTCTCTCGCACTTTGGCTGCAAAGTCTAAACCATTAAGTTTTGGCATCTTGATATCAGAGATGATGAGGTCAGGGGAGTGGGCTTGATATTTTGCTAATCCGTCTTCGCCATTTTTGGCTGCATAGACTTTAGCACAGTAACGACTGAGGTACTCTACTGCATTCTCACGGATGAGAGGTTCGTCTTCTACGTAGAGGATGGTTACATTTTTTAATCCCTCTAATGACATATTTATTTAATCAGTTTATAACAATCTGTTATTTTACAGACCTCAGTATCTTTTTTGAGTGCTTGACAACGTCGCCATACTGAGTTACTAGCAGCGGTCATAGAGCTATCATTATCTACAGTAATACGATTGTCTCCATAGATTCCAACACATCTATAGGTATAATATTGTTCTTTTTTTTCTAGATAGGGTTTTTGTATACTATTGGTAATATTTTCATTTTGTATTGTTTGTACATCATTGGTATTATTTGATATCTGATTATTGGCACTGTCACCATAGATATTTGTATCATAACGCTTTGCAACTTTATGTGTGGCTTGTTTTTTCCTATAGTTTTTTTGCTTTCTTTTGTGTACTTTTTTCTTTTTATACACTTTTCTTTTTACTCTTTTTTTCTCATGTCTTCTTTTATATGTTGTAGATTTATATTTTCTCGGGTTGGATAGAGATTGACTTGAAATATATAATTTTTTACCCTTATATTCTATTTCATAATATGTAATTTGTGATGTAAAAGGAAAGTGATTTTTTATTTTTAAAGGTATACTGCGTTTTAATGTTAGACAACTCCCTGGAACTTTGGCTTTTTTATTTTTTTTAATACCATTAAGCAAGAATCTATACATATCTTTTTTACGTACACAAACTATAGCACCTTTTTTACTACGTAAACGTTTATTTCTACATGAATCTTCAGCAGCATCTTGAGCAAAAAGAAATTTTTCATATTTATCAGAATAAAAAATATCATCTTTGATTAATATAAAACTTTTATTTCCTCCACGACATTTTACAACTTGTTTTGTAAATTTTGATTTGGTATCTATTTTTCTTTCTAGTATAGCACTTGCTTGTATTTGTATAGCAGCCAATATTGCTATAAGTAGTATCTTTTTTATCATTGAAAAACCCCTTTTTATCAAGTGAAAATAGTAACCCAAGCTATGTTAGTTTATGCTTAGTATCGTTTAAATTAAAGAGAAATTAAGATTAAATAATTATACTTTGCAAAACAAAGTACTTTGGAGTAGTCTATGTCAGAAGAAAAAGCCCAAGCCTTACGTCAGATAAATGAGATAAAAAACCATCTTGTCGATAAACAAACCTTTTTTCCTTACAATTACAGAGCCACATATGTCTGGGCTGCAATAGCAACAATATTGACACTGGTTACAGTACCAGCCTATGAATATAGTGTACTTATGGGTACGATAATGATGTTTGTTTTTATTACTATAGGATTTGTGACAGAGGGGTTGATGACCAAAAAGGTCAATAGAGCTTATGATATAGAAGAGTGTACCCTTAGACAACAGTTTATTACAAAGAACTTTTTGATGCTCTCTCTTTTTGGTATTGTGATGTCTTTGGTCTTAGCAAGTGTCAAATTGTATGTGGCTATTTTCCTTTTATGGCTATTTTTGTGTTCTGTAGGCTATTTTTCGGTAGGGTTTGTACTCAATATCAAACGTTTTGCACAGGTGGCACACTTTAATATATTTGCTTCTACATTGTTGTTGGGGATTGGTTATTTTATGGATACTTTAGAGGGCAAAAGTGATTTTATGATTGTGGTACAAATTTTTGTGATTTTGGGACTTGCAGTTATGCCTTCTATTGTTGCATGGCAACAGATACAAGAAGAGAAGTAGACTAGCGTATGTTATTTGACCCACTTTTGCATCAGGGCATACGCTCAAAGCTCGTATCACTACTTATCTCTAATGAAGAGATGCCTTTTAAAGCACTCAAAGAGACTTTAGGTGTAACCGATGGAAACCTCTCTTCGCATTTGACCAAGCTAGAAAAAGAGTCCTATATTGTCATAGAAAAAACCTTTGAGGGCAAACGTCCCAAAACAGTGGTAAAAATAACCCCCACTGGTAGAGAAGCTTTTGAAAGCTATATAGAGGCACTTAAACACTTTATAGAGGAGAATTAATGTTACACGCATGGATATGGCTCATAGGCGCTATTGTATTTGAAGTATTAGGTACGACAGCAATGAAACTCTCTGAGGGATTTACTAAAACAGTGCCCTCTGTAGCGATGGGACTCTTTTATATACTCTCACTCACAGCACTCACCTATGCCCTTAAAAAGTTTGATGTGAGTATGGCATATGCTATTTGGTCGGGCGTGGGTACAGCACTGATTACCCTCATAGGTATTTGGTACTTTAAAGAGTCTATCTCAGTAATGAAGCTAGCGAGTATTGGGCTGATTATCATCGGTGTGGTAGGACTACATCTCAGTGGAGAATAGAGATGAAAAGTTATATTGACTTTCTATACAAATTCAGATGGGCAATAGTCATCATCGTACCTCTTATAGTCATGATGTTGGCTTCAAGCCTCAAACATTTGGAGATAGACGGCTCGTACCGTATTTGGTTTGAGAAAGACTCTAGGACACTTACTGACTATGACAAGTTTAGAGAAGAGTTCTCTAATGATGATGGGATTACCATTGTCTTTAAAGATGAAAACGGGATTTTTAACAAAAAGGCACTAGCGAGCATACAGCGTATTACTGAAGCTTTTTGGGATACCCCACATATAGATAGAGTCGATAGCATTACCAACTACCAGCATGTACACTCTGAGGCAGACAAGCCTGATGATGTTTTGGTAGATGATTTTATTATGAAAGATTTGTCTGAGGCGACACCTGCGTATCTCAAAAATCGTTTAGAAGTGGCTACGCATGACAGTATCATACGTGACAGTTTTATCTCAGCAGATGGTAAGACTACGATGATATTTGCCCGACTTGAACCCAATGCCAATGAAAATGGTGATATCTCAGCAGAAATGATGCAATATGCCAAAAAGATTTTAGAACCTGAAGCAAAAAAAACTGGCTACAAATATTGGCTCAATGGTGGACCACCTATGACCGAGGCATTTGTACAGATAGCAGGGCATGATGCAATGGTCTTTACTCCATTGGTATTTTTAGTTTCGATGATATTGCTATTTATGCTTTTTAGACGTGTCAGTGGAGCATTGATACCTTTGGCTGTGGTCTTATTTACCTTTTTGTCTGTGCTTGCTGTTCAGACACTTTTGGGCTATAAGCTCAACAATTTTACGGCAAATATTCCTGTGTTTATTGTAGCCATAGGAATAGCTGATGCCGTGCATATCTATGCCTTATGGCTGATGAATAAAAAAGAGGGTGTAGAGAATAAAGAGGCAGTCCTGTACTCCTTAGAGAAAAACTTTTTACCTATATTGCTTACATCACTTACCACGATGGTAGGGTTTAGTACACTGGCTATCTCACATATTGTCCCTGTGGCGACATTGGGTATCGCTACGGCGAGTGGGGCAGTGTTGGCATTTGTGATTTCTGTACTTTGGATGCCAGCGGTGTTACTGCTACTTAAAAAGCCTATCAAAGGTGCCGGTGTAGAGAAAAAAGCCTATAAAAGTTTTGGCTATGGTGCGTTTATTGTGAAAAATGATAAAAAGATTATCCTGTTGGGTACGCTCATTGTTGCTGTGTTAGGGCTAGGACTTTTATTTGTCAAAGTAGATTCAAACACCATTAAATACTTCGATAAAAAGGTAGAGATACGAAAATCTGCAGAGTTTACGATGGATAATTTGACAGGCGCAATGTCATACATACTTTTGGTGGACTCTGGTAAAGCAGATGGTATCAAAGAACCTGCATTTTTAGAGACAGTAGAGAAGTTTTACGAAGCGTATCAAGCGAAGTTTCCCAAAGATGTACGTCATGTCTTTTCTTTGCTTGATACCATCAAACGCTATAACAAGATTATGAACCAAAAAGAGGTCGTGCCTAAAGATAAAAACCTTGTAGCACAGTATTTGTTACTCTACTCGATGGGCTTGCCTCAAGGCATGGAGATTACAGACCAGATGGATTTTAACCAACGTAAATTACGCATTACGGTACTCACAAACATTGTAGATACTTCAAAAGATATGGCGATGATAAATTATGCCAAGCAGTGGTGGTCTAAAACTCCATACAAACTAACACTCACAGGGCAGACATCGATGTATGCTTCGATGCAAAAAGATATTACCGATACACTTATCTATTCGCTGAGTCTTACGATACTCATTGTCTCTTTGATGATGTTGCTTATTTTTAAAAGATTAAAGATTTTGTGGATACTTTTGCTTCCAAACCTCCTACCTGTTGTGCTGGTTATTGGTGTAATGGGATGGTTAGGGTTGACTATAGATATGGGTGTAGCTATCGCAGGGGCGATTATCATCGGGGTGGCTGTGGATGATACTATTCATTTCTTGGTCAAGTACTTTGATGCACGCAAACGTGGGCTAGCTATGGCGGAGACTTTTGACGAGGTGTTGCACTATGCAGGTCGGGCAATACTCTTTACCACTGTGGTGTTGAGTTTGTCATTTTCGATTTTTATGTTTTCGACATTTACCCCTAACCAAAACTTCGGTGTGGTGACAGCTACGGCATTGGTGATAGCGTTGATTATCGATTTACTCTATCTGCCTGCATTGCTGAGTGTCGCAGATAAAAATACAAAATACAAAGGTTAATTCATGTTACATTCATCTAGAAAGATTAAAATTACATCAAACAAAAAGGAACACAATGCACAATAAATTAGAACAAATGATGGGACAGTTTGGTACCTATATCCATGAGAACCCCTTTAAGGTCATACTCGTAGTTTTGGCACTTTTGGCGATACCTATTTCACATGTACCACAGATAAAGATGGATACGTCCACAGAAGGCTTTATGCATCCTGAAGATCCTGTACTCATAGAGTATAACAAGTTTAGAGCACAGTTTGGGCGTGATGAGCGTGTGGTATTGGCAATACAAAGTGAAAATATTTTTACATTGGATTTTTTAACCAAATTAAAAGACCTGCATGAAGAGATAGAAAACAAAGTACCATATCTAAATGATGTGACTTCACTCTATAATGTACGAAATACCAGAGGTGAGGGTGACAAGCTTATTACAGATGATTTGCTAGAACCATTTCCTACTTCACAAGAGCAAGTTGAAAATATCAAAAAAAGAGCTATGGCATCACATTTTTATAAAGATTTATTTATCTCAACCGATGGGAAAATGACCACCATTGTCATAGAAACAGATGCTTACTCTCATGAGGGTGAGAAAAAAGTATCTGATGATACAGCATTTGAGGATGATTTTTCTGAAGAGATGAATAGTTCTACACAAAATAAAGAGAAAAAATTCCTTACAGATGCAGAAAACCATGAACTCTTAGCTGCAATACATGAGATAGTCAAAAAGTATAATGAAGATGATTTCAAAATATATGTTGCAGGAAGTCCTGCAGTAAACAATTCACTCAAAGCACAAATGCAAGCAGATATGCAAAAATTTATGCGTATTACATTCTTGATTATTATTGTATTTTTGTTTGTGATGTTTAGACGTATCTCTGCTGTGATCTATCCATTAATTGTGATTATTCTATCATTACTTACTACAGTAGGTACGATGGCGTGGGCAGGTACGGCATTTAAATTACCTACACAAATTGTACCTTCACTGCTACTGGCTGTAAGTATTGGTGCGACCGTACATATACTCTCTATCTTTTTTGATAGATTCAATAAAACAGGAGATAAAAAAGATGCCCTTACGTATACACTAAGACATTCAGGTCTTGCTATTGCTATGACATCTGTGACCACAGCCATTGGTGTGGGCTCTTTTTATGGTTCAGAGGTTGCACCTGTAGCTGACCTTGGTACTTTTGCTTCTTTGGGTGTGATGGTCTCTCTGTTTTTAACTTTGACACTCTTGCCAGCATTGCTTAGCATCACGAAACTCAAAGTAAAAGCACAAAAAAAGATGGGTAAATTTGATGAGCTTATGGGAATATTAGCACAGTTTCCAATCTATTATTATAAACAGATACTAGTCATGTTTGGTATTTTGGTTGTTGTGGCTCTCTTTGCTTCAAGCAAGATTGAACTTTCTCACAATCCTCTATATTGGTTCCAACCAGATGATTATGATCGTGTTTCTACAGAGGTGATAGATAAAAATATGAATGGTTCTGTCACGATAGAAGTAGTGATAGATACAGGCAAAGAGAATGGATGGAATGACCCCGATCACCTCAATAGACTCAATAAACTTTCCAAGACCTTTGAATCATATAGTGATAAATATACACATATAGGAAAAGTAGTTTCATTAGCAACCATAGTCAAAGAGACCAATAGGGCACTGCATAGTAACAAAGAGAAGTTTTATAGTATTCCCCAAGATGCGAACTTAGTTTCTCAGGAACTCTTACTCTTTGAGAATTCGGGTTCAGATGATTTGGAAGATGTGGTAGACAGTCAATTCTCCAAAGCACGTATAACATTAAAACTACCATGGACGGATGCAGTAAAATCACATGATGTATTAGAATTTGTCAAAACAGAGGCAGCAAAAGCTTTCCCTAATGATAAAATAGTGACCACTGGGATGATACCACTGCTTATCAATACTTTTGCGGGCTCCGTACACTCATCTGTAACGAGCTATACTATAGCCTTTGTCTTAATTACATTGATGATGATGCTTATTTTGGGTTCTGTGCGTATTGGGTTATTGAGTATGATACCAAACTTGACACCTATTGTATTAGGTTTATTGATTATGGCTATCAAACCTATACCTTTAGATATGTTTACATTGCTTATTGGTAGTATTGCTATTGGGCTTGCGGTAGATGATACTATACATTTTTTGCACAATTTTAAGAGATACTATCTTGAGACGGGTGATGCAGCCAAAGCGATTGAGCATACATTTTATACGACAGGTAAGGCGATGGTGATTACAACTATTGTACTTGCTTTAGGTTTTTATGCGTATATGATGGCAAATATGATTTCGGTACAAAACTTTGGTTTGCTTACTGGAACGGTG
>JALSPX010000263.1 GCA_026985755.1 Sulfurovum sp.
AGAATATTTTCAACTTCATGAATATCTTGCGTATTTTCTATACCCAATTTATTTTTAGGTACATCTGTACCATCTATATAAATAGAACTCTTACTAGAACGATACTTTGACACTATATTTTTCCATCAAAGCCTGTACTCTATCTTTTGTTTCTGTTGAGGCAGGAGCATAGCCTTCAATAGCCTGAGAATTTGTCACTATCACCTCAATCTCTTCTTTTGAAAGTAATGGTACTTTTCCATATGCTACATTGACATCAGAAACATGTATAGTATCATTTTGTACCATCATAAACCTTTCATTTTTTATACGGAAAGTATAGCATAATTACTCATTTTAGGCAATGCCTGACAAGTATTGCCACGGTACTTTAAGTTTAAGATTTTATTCAGAGTGTAGGAAGTGGAGAGTTTACTCCCACTTAAATTTTAGGTGAAAGTAAATTTTTCACTACCAAAAAACCCCTATAAAAAAACCGATAATATTAATTCTTATTTAAAGTTGAATTACCGTGAGGCATTGCCTATAAGAAATTATCGCTTATTTTTTACCAGAAACTCTCTGACACTCAGACACAAAGTGCTTCGCATTTTCTACAGGTACATCGGGCAAGATACCGTGTCCGAGGTTAAAGATGTGGCGTTTGCCGCCCATGATGTCTTGTATCGCTTCTACACAAGCAGTAGTTGCTTCTTTAGAGTAAAGACGGCATGGTTCCATGTTTCCTTGGAGGACGTATTTGTCTCCTAGTTTCTCTTTTGCCATTGCCATAGGAGTTCCCCAGTCTACACCAAAGACGTCAAAGTTACCATATACCAATCCACGCTCAATAAACGCAGGGATACCCTTAGGGAACATGATAATAGGCGTATCTGGGTATTTAGACTTCAAGTAGTCTGCTATCTCTACCATGTATTTCCATGAAAACTCATCGTATTTACCAGGCTCAATAGCTGCTGCCCATGAGTCGAAGATTTGCACAACGTCTATGCCTGCTTCTATCTGCTTTTCCATGTAGAGTTTAACCACTTCTGTCACTTTAGCAAGGATGTTATGGAGTAGCTCTGGATTAGAGTACATCATCTTTTTACAGATGTTATAGGTCTTGGTACCCTGCCCCTCTATCATATACGTTGCCAGTGTCCATGGCGCACCTGTGAAGCCTATGAGTGCTTTGTCTTGGGCAAGTTGCTCTTTGATAAGCTTGATGGTGTCATACACATACGTAAGCTTGCTTGCAGCCTCTTCACCACCGATGAGTCTGTCTAGGTCTGCTTGTGTTGCTAGTGGGTCAGAAAACTTAGGACCTTCACCTTTGACAAACGACAAGTCCATACCCATTTCATCTGGAATCACGAGAATATCAGAGAACAAAATCGCCGCATCTACGCCTACGATGTCCACAGGTTGAAGTGTCACTTCACACGCCTTTTTAGGATCATGACAAAGGTTTAGAAAGTTTCCTGCCTCTGCACGTACTGCCATATACTCTGGCAGGTAGCGTCCTGCTTGTCTCATCATCCATACGGGTGTGTATGGCGTCTCTTTGCCTAGACAGGCGTCTACAAATATTTTACTCATTTTGTTTCCTTGATTTGTTTAACCCAAATTATGCATTAGAATCGTTGCAAATTCTGTAAAGGCTTAGTGCATGGGTATTTGCAAAGAATTTGAGGTTAACCCGAAGGTTAAGCGATAATTCTTTGTGAATGTCCATGTGCTAATACTTTGCAGAAGATGGATGATTTCTAATGCATATTTTGGATTTAATGTTTTCCCACTTTACCTAAAAAGTATAATCCAACTGCTAACGACATAATAGAAAGCGCAAAATAAAGCATCTCTAATGGCGTATTGAAATTCGTATGTAACACCCTTTGAAAAAAGTTTACTACCAGTACCATTACAATGACTTTTGCAATCTTGTCTTTAAGCTGATCCAATGAAGATATTGCGAGTATTTGGTTATGTCCTTCTGCCTCATCAATATGAGAGATAAACAATTCATAAATACCAAATGCAAAAATAAACATCACCACCGCAATAAGATATAAATCTACGGCACCAATAATGGCAGCTACAATATTTTCATGAAAACCCTCAGGATGAGGATGTGCAAAAAGTCCATGATAAGTATATGATGCGATAGAGGCAATATCATATGAAGCAACAATAAATAAAATAATAGCTCCCACAAGACCAAAGACAACTGCTAAAATAACAATAAATCTACTTCTCCAAATGCTACCTTCAAATAGCGCTTCAATAACACCTCTATCTTCTAATGCTTTAATACGCTTAGGTTGTTCTTGTTCGTGTGCCATTATGCATTTTCCTCTAATTTTATCCACTTCAGTGCAATACGTACAGCATTCGTTGCTGCCCCTACTCTTACTTGGTCTGCCACACCCCAAATATGCAAAATATTATCTGCATAGAGATCTTTACGAATTCTACCTACATAGGTTTCATCGGTATCGGTAGAGATAATAGGCATAGGGTATTCGTTTTTACTCATGTCATCTATAACCGTGACGTTTTCAAAATCACTTAGTACTTTTCTAGCTTCCTTTACATCTACATCCACACCCTCTTCAAAAGTAATGGTAATAGACTCAGAGTGCGAACGAAGTACAGGCACACGTACACAGGTTGCAGAAACGGCAAAGTCAGAGTGCATAATCTTATTGGTTTCATTCACCATTTTCATCTCTTCTTTGGTATAGCCATTTTCTTGTGGTACATCAATCTGAGGGATTACATTGAGTGCGATTTGATGTGTAAACTCTTCAACTTTCGCATCATCAAGTTTAAATTCAAAAAAAGCTTGCATTTGTAGTACTAACTCTTCCATACCCTTTTTGCCTGCACCTGAAACTGCTTGATACGTACTCACATCTACACGTTTAATGCCATAGAGCTCATGGAGTGGCTTAAGCAGTTGTACCATCTGTATAGTAGAACAGTTAGGATTGGCGATAATACCTGTCTCTTCCCACTCTTCGATATCTTCTGGGTTTACTTCTGGTACGACCAATGGTACTTTGGGATCCATACGGAAGTGTGAGGTGTTGTCTATCACCACTGCACCTGATTCTACAGCATATTTTGCATAATGTGCAGAGATACTTCCACCCGCTGAAAAAAAAGCAATATCAATCTCTTTATCTTCAAATACATCTTCAGTAAGCTCTTGTATTTTATAACTCTTACCTTGACATTCGATTTCAACACCCACACTCTTTGCACTTGCAAGTGGTAGAAGATTTCCTAGTGGAAATTCAACTTCTTCTAAGACCCTAAAAAGTTCTTCACCTACGGCACCTGAGGCACCGACTACTGCTACATTATATGTTTTCACGATTTATCGTTCCTTACGTTAATAATAATATCTGTATTCTATCCTAACACTTGTAAGTATTCGCTTTTGTTTATAGAGAAAACCAAGAACCCAAATTCCCATAGGGGGGAGGTACTCCAACAAATCAAACAACAACCTTCCCTATCTCATCCAAGATATGTTTAAGTTCATTTTTTATCTTATGTATAGTATTTAGCAGGTTTAATGCTGTATCGTCGTTGGCATCATAGTCGTGGGCTATCTCGTTTCTGAGATCACGTATCTCAAACCACTCATCTACATCTATGATATCCATAGACTCCAACCTGTTCAAAATATCCAAAAAAGGCTTATTAACATTTTCACCTTGATAGAGCAACACAGACTTAAAAAGCTTGGCACCCATACAGTCTTGAAGTTTTGAAAATCGATAGATAGATTGATCACTATAGGCTAGATATTGTGCCTGCTCAATCATATGTTTAAAATCGTCAGCACACAAAGGAAAGACATACACCTTTTCCAATGCTCCCAAAGCTCCCTCTAATCTAGTAAGATGCTTATAACTCTCTTCCAGATTATCGACAACTTTCTGCCTGTATACTAAAGCTTTATGCCCCATCGCCTTGCCTCCTGTTCTATAAGTCGATTCTCATCTAAGTTGAAAATAACATCTATCTTTTGATCGCCCAATTCTCTCTTGATACGTGACAAAAATTTTATTTTTTTCTCAAAAAGATTCTGATGGTCATCCACGGCAAGATACAAGTCGATATCCCCACCTTTTTTAGATGCATCCACACGACTGCCAAACAAAAAAATATCACCCTGTTTAAAAAAGAGCCTAAAATTCTTTTTGATGACATCTACATACTGTTTCGATAGACGCATGATTATCCTTTTATTGAAACAACTTCCCAAAATCCACTGTTGTACGACATCCCTCTACCTCGAAATCATAGCTGTCATCTAGTGTGACTTTTTTTTGCAGTGTGTATTTACCCTCTATGAGTTTAAAGATATCACTTATCTCACTCTCTGGCTCGATGATAACATAATATAACACACCCTCTCTCTCGTAAAGGTCAAACTTACTTGTAACATCTTTGAGGGCTGTTGCCTTTGAGAGTACTTCTACTACGATAGGGGGTGTCTTGGAAAAGTACTGTTTTTCTGTCTCTTCACAAAATAGAGCCACATCAGGTTGTACCACAGTATCGTCATTGACTCTCCAGTCAATAGGAGAGATATAGACTTCGCAGTTTTTATCGTTACACTCTAGATGGGCATCTAGCTCTTTACCTATCTTAAAGACAATTTTCTGATGCTTAGGGTATGGCGCAGGAGACATCGCATAGGGGGTACCATCTATCAACTCCCACTCTCCTTCCCATGTAAGGTAATCATCATAGGTATAATAAGGTAGGTTATCATAAGCTATAGCTGGTGACATGATATATTCCTTTTTTATTATTATACCATAGAATTCAATGAGCCCATATGCATTAAAATACCTTAGAATTTACTCTAATCCTAATGTATTATCATTATTTACTATTTCTTCTAAACCTTCGTCATCTTCATCTTCAGGCTTCTCTTCTTTTTCACATTTTGCCATAGAAACGACAATATCTTTTTTCTCTACGGAGACCACTTTCACGCCAGAGGTATTACGCCCTGCTTTACGAATTTGCTCCATATCTACACGTATCATTTTACCTACAGATGTTAAACACATCAAGTCTTTAGTCTCTTCTACTGCTACTACACCTACAACATCACCCGTTTTAGGTGTAAGTTTCATAGAGATGACTCCTTTACCTGCACGATTTTGCTCACGGTATTCAGACGCCGAAGTACGTTTACCTAGTCCTTTTTCAGAGAGCATGAGTAACTCATCATCTTCATTTTCTATAGTAATTGCACCACAGACATAGTCACCCTCTTTTTTGAACTTAATCGCCGTCACACCACGTGCTACACGTCCTATTTCTCTAGCATCTTCTACTTTAAATCTGATACATAGACCTTTTTTAGTCGCAACAAAGAGCCATTTTGTATCTGGTTTGACAATACTTGCACTTACAATCACATCATTTTCATCAAGATTAATAGCTCTTACACCATTACTTCTAATATTAGAATATTCGGAAAGATTCGTTCTTTTTACTATACCATTTTTTGTAAAGAATACAAGTCCCTTGTCTTCCTTAAAATCAGTTGTAGGGATGATAGCCATGATCTTCTCATCTTGCTGTAGGTTAATGAGGTTTACAACCGCCTTACCTTTAGCGGTACGAGATCCCTCTGGAATCCTATAGACTTTGAGCCAGTAGAGCTGTCCTCTGTCTGTGACAAACATGAGTGTATCATGCGTGTTAGATGTAAAAAAACTCTCAATAAAGTCATCATCATAGGTCGTCACTGCTGTTTTACCTTTACCACCACGGTGTTGTTTTTCATACTGTTTTACTGGTACACGCTTGATGTATCCTCTATGCGTGATAGTCACAACCATAGGTTCATTTGGAATGAGGTCTTCGATGTCAATATCATCATAATCATCCACAATCTCCGTACGTCTAGGGATAGAGAATTTATCTCCCATTTCTACAAGTTCTTCACGAATAATTACATTTATTTTATCTTCACTCTTCAAGATAGCCTCAAGCTCTGCGATAAGTGCGAGTAACTCTGATAACTCAGTCTCAATCTTTTCAATCGCAAGACCTGTCAGACGTCTAAGTCTCATCTCTAAGATGGCTTTGGTTTGAATCTCAGAGAGTTTAAAGCGTGCCATTAAATTGGCTGATGCATCTGCATCATCACTAGATGCACGAATAATCTTAATCACTTCATCGATGTTATCCACAGCAATTTTCAGACCTTCTAAAATGTGTGCTCTTGCTCTTGCTTTTTCAAGCTCAAAAATGGTTCTTCTAATCACAACCGTTTTTCGGTGTTTCAAAAAAATATCAAACAGTTCTAAAAGGTTAAATACTTTTGGCTCTTTGTTGTTGATAGCCAACATAATAATACCAAAGGTTACTTGCATCTGTGTCTGCTTAAAGAGGTTGTTCAAAACTATTTCACTCATTGCGTCACGTTTAAGCTCGATAACTACTCTCATTCCCTCTCTATCAGATTCATCACGTATCTCAGAAATACCTTCTATCAGTTTGTCACGAACAAGTTGAGCAATACTCTCAATCAGTTTTGCTTTATTCACCTGAAATGGTAATTCATCAATAATAATCATCTCTTTGCTACGTATTTCTTCAATATGCGTTTTAGCACGTATTTTGATGCGTCCACGTCCGCTAGTATAAGCATCAGTAATACCTTTTTTACCAAAGATAATCCCTCCCGTTGGGAAGTCAGGACCTTTGACAATAGTCATCATATCTTCGACCGTAGACTCAGAATTATCAATACGTAATACCAATGCATCTACAAGCTCTTGAAGCCTATGAGGAGGGATATTGGTAGCCATACCTACCGCAATACCACTTGAACCATTGAGTAATAAATTTGGTACACGTGCAGGAAGTACATCTGGCTCAGACATAGAATCATCATAATTTGGTACAAAATCTACAGTCTCTTTATCAAGATCAGCGAGTAACTCTTCTGCGATACGTGTCATACGTGCTTCGGTATATCTCATGGCTGCTGCGTTGTCACCATCGACTGAACCAAAATTTCCTTGTCCATCTACAAGTGGTGCCTGCATAGAGAAGTCTTGTGCCATACGTACGAGGGCATCATAGACAGAGTTATCACCATGCGGGTGATACTTACCGATAACATCCCCGACAATACGTGCAGACTTTTTATACGCTGCACGATGA
>JALSPX010000264.1 GCA_026985755.1 Sulfurovum sp.
ATGGCCTTTTACTGAAAAAAACTTTTCTGCAAAAATTGTTGCAACAGATACGGCAAAGAATATACGAAAAGTAGAAGTACCTTTTTATGTGAAAAATCATTCATACAGGGTATCTTGGATTAAGGCTAGTGATAAATTTATTGATGGCAAAATTACTGACTTGGCTGCATCAGATCCTGATTATGCCAATATAGAAGGAAGATTGGAAAAGTTACGTGCTGTGAATGAAACGATGCGTTTAAAAAATGAAGATAAAATATATAAACTAAGTAAAAATGTATCACAAGAAGTACTAAAATCATGGAAAATCAATAAATTTTATCCACTTAAAAATGGTGCACGTGTTGCAAGCTTTGGAGATGAGAGACACTATTATTACAAAAATAAAAAGAATGAAGTTTCACACTCATATCACGTTGGGTATGACTTGGCAAGCACAAAAATGGCGCCTATTGTTGCGTCCAATGCTGGTACTGTCGTATATGCAAATGACAATGGAATCTATGGTAATATGCCTATGATTGATCATGGACTAGGACTTTATTCAATATATGGACACTGTTCTCAACTTTTAGTAAAAGAGGGAGATGAGGTCAAAGCAGGTGAAGTGATTGCCAAAACAGGCTCAACAGGTTTGGCTTTAGGAGATCATTTACATTTTGGTATATTGGTACAAGGTGTTGAGGTGAGACCAGTTGAATGGTTTGATGCATCTTGGATAAGAAAAAATATAGATAAAATATTTAAAGAGGCAGATAAAATTATTCTAGGGAAGTAGACCCAAATCTCATAAGAATTGCAAGATTTCTATTGACGGATTTTGGGTAGCGTTTTTCACAAAAAATTCATATTACTTGGATATACTTGCAAAATGGATTTATTTATACTATAATATTTTTAAATATAAATGGAAAAGGAGAGAGCGATGCAGCAACGAACTATTCAAAAACCTGTAGAAGTTGTGGGAATCGGTCTACACAAAGGTGAACCTATAAAGCTACGTTTAGAGCCTTTGGATGTAGATGCAGGGATTGTTTTTTATCGTGAAGACTTAGCACTTAGTATCCCGCTTATGCCCTCTTCAGTCATAGATACACGCATGGCAACTGTCATAGGTGACAAGGAGAAAGGATATATCTCCACTATTGAGCATTTTCTCTCAGCAGTGTATGCTTATGGGATTGATAACATGCGTATTATAGTGAATGGGAATGAGATGCCTATTATGGATGGCTCATCTATCTCATTTTGTCTATTATTGGATGAAGCAGGTATGCAGCAACAAAATGCTCCTAAAAAAATACTTCGTGTAAAAGAGTGTGTTGAGGTACGAGATGGGAATAAATTTGTTCGTCTTAGCCCAAGTAAACAAGCAAGTTTTGATTTTAAAATAAAGTTTGATCATCCTGTTATTGGAGAACAAGAGGAGAAATTTTCTTTTTCTACAAATGGCTTTATTGAAGAGATAGCAAGGGCAAGAACATTTGGTTTTGCGCAAGATATTCAATACCTTCAGAGTCAAAATTTAGCACTTGGTGCTTCCTTACAAAATGCAATTGGCTTGGATGAGTATAAGGTATTAAATCCTGAAGGATTACGATTTGATAACGAATTTGCAAAACATAAAGTACTTGATGCTATGGGTGATATGATGGTCTCTGGTCATAATATATTAGGCAAGTATGAGTCTTTTGCCGGGAGTCACAATCTAAATTATCAACTTACTTCAAAACTTTTATCAGATAGTAAAAATTATGAGCTTGTTGCTGTTGAGACTTTAGAGAGCGTTGCTTTTGCCAAATCCTTCGCTTAACGAGTATACACTTCTGATCATATCTATTGCTTCTCCTCTTCTTGTGGGAGTTTATGAAAATAATAGATTAGTTAAAACGTTTACGAGTGAAAAAAAAACTTCTGAAATTTTATTGCCACTTGTCATGGAGTCTATAGAGAACTACCCTATCTCTAAAATGATTTATACACGTGGACCAGGCTCCTATATGGCCACAAAATTGACATATATTATGTTGAAAACGATTGAAATCTCCAAAGCAATTCCATGTTTTGGTTGTAGTGGGTTTGCTTTAAATGGAGGGCAACCTATCAAGGCAATAGGGAACCTCTATTTTATCAAGGAAAAAGAGACTATAATAACAAAAAAATATGAGCAGCCTGTAGATGCATGTTTTGCATTACCTCAAAGTATTCATGATCTAGTACTTGATGAAGAATCAATCCCTGAGTATATACTACCTGCTGTATAAACGGAAAATATTATGTTAATAAGCGTACCTGCGACTTCGGCAAACTTGGGACCAGGGTTCGATACCCTAGGTTTAGCCATAGACCTTAGAAATAAAATCATTATCAAACCCTCTAAGTTTTTAAGTATATCGACACATGGTGAAGGTGCACAAAACCCCAAAATTAAAAAAAATTCACTCTTTTTAAGCATTTTTAATGAACACTATAAGCGTTTGACTAACAGGGATGAGAACTTTCGGTTTGAATTTTATAACCATATACCCATATCACGGGGCTTAGGTTCTTCTTCAGCTGTGATTGTTGCAGCACTCTCTGCAGCATATACAGCTGCAGATAAAAAATATAATAAAAGAGAGATACTCAATAAGGCGTTACGTTATGAACATCACCCTGACAATATTACCCCAGCTGTTATGGGAGGGTTTAATGTGGCATGTGTAGAAGGAGATAGAGTCTATAGTAAAAAAAGGCGTCTTCCTGAATATCTAAAAGCGGTAGTTGTTGTGCCAAATCGCACTATCTCTACAGCAAGATCACGTACGATTTTACCAAAAATGTATAGAAAGGAGGAGACAGTGTATTCTTTGTCACGATCATCTTATATGACAGCACTATTTATGACAGAGTCTTGGGATTTACTTCGTATCGCATCTAAAGATAAACTTCACCAAGCAAGACGTATGAAAGCAATTCCAGAACTCTTTGAAGTACAAAAAATTGCACTTAAAAATGGTGCACTCATGTCTACACTTTCTGGTTCTGGTTCAACATTTTTTAATCTGGTTTATGAAAAAGATGCAGATAAAATTGCCCAAGCACTGCAGGGGCGCTTTTCACAATTTCGTGTATTTACACTTGCTTTAGATAACAATGGTGTTATCACACAACAATAAGCGATAGGCTTAATCTCTTTTTAGGTATAATACATATGAAAAAATCACAGCCTATACGTATGTGCATCGCTTGCAGAAGTCGTTATCCTCAAAATACCTTAATACGGTTAAGACAAGATGATAAAAAGATACTAGCTTTTGATGGAAATGGTAGAAGTTTTTACCTTTGTGCTACGTGTGTGAATAATGAAAAAAAAGTCAAAGGCTTAGTGAAGCGTTTTAAACAAGATGCAGAACATTTTACTAAGCTTTTAAAGGAGTTAATAGATAATGGATAAAGTTAAAATCCAAGAAATAGCAGCTGAAGCAGGTCTCTCTAATGGAGATTTGATAGAAAAAGCTAAAGAGTTAGGCTTTGATGTAAAAGCAGCCAACAGTGCGATTAGTTTTGATGATGCTGGTATTCTTGTAGATTATGCCATCTCAGGAACATTGCCAAAAGGCTTTAAAAAACCTGGTGCTAAGAAAAAAATCACCGTAGTGAAGAAAAAAGAAGTTGTTAAAGAAGTGTCTAGTGAAGAAACTGGAGTTATAGAATCTAAAAGTCAAGATGAGGCATCTGTACAAGTAGAAGAAGTATCAAAAGAAGAAAGTGTCGCACTAGAAAATAGACTTCTGGATAGTTCTACTGAAGAGATTGTTGAAGAAAATGCAGTACAAAAAGTAACTGAAGAAATCATTGAAAAGCCTGCACCTGCTCCTAAAGAAGTCAAAAAGCGTAAGGGTATTTCTGTTGTCAGTAAAAAAACAGAAAATACAGAAGTAAAGTCAGAGAGTAACATTTCAGATACATCTAAAAAGAGAGTACTATCACGTGGTGGAATTAAGATAGTGAGAAAAGCAAAACCTGCACCATCAAGAGCAGCTACAAATATCTCATTAGCTAAAACATTAGGGAATAAAAACTATGAACCTTATGAAGGGAAAAAGAAAGCTAAAAAAGGTCCTGCTCAAGCAAAAGAGACAGGTAAAAAAATCGATATTTTTAACCATGACAGTATGTCTGGTGATATAGACAGTGGGTTTGGAGAAGAAGAGGTAGTGCTTTTAGATTTCTCTGATAAAAACATCTATGAAGATATGATGCGTCAAGAGCAAAAGCGTAAAGAAGAGATGAAAAAACGTGAAGCGCAAAATGGTGGTCCAATGAGAGGCAAATCACCATTCCGTCCACAACAAAGACATGGATTAAAGCGTGGTGGAAAACGTAAAAAATACAGCAAAGAAGAAAATACTGCAGTTGTCACAGCCATTGAAATTCCTGAGAATGTAAGGGTCTATGAGTTTGCTGAGCAAGTAAACCGTTCTATGTCAGAAGTCATTGGATGTCTTTTTGCCTTGGGTATGATGGTGACTAAAAATGATTTCCTTTCTAAAGATGAGATCGAAATTCTTGCAGAAGAGTTTGAAGTAGAAGTCACAACAATCAACCCACTTGATGAATTGACTGTTGAAGATGATTATAGTGAAGAGGAAGATGAAAATACTGTTGAAAGACCACCTGTGATTACTATTATGGGGCATGTTGACCATGGAAAAACATCACTTCTTGATAAAATCCGTTCAGCAAAAGTTGCAGACAAAGAGGCTGGGGGTATCACGCAACATGTGGGTGCCTATCAAGTAGAAAAAAATGGTAAAAAAATTACCTTTGTAGATACTCCAGGTCACGAAGCCTTTACAGAAATGAGAGCACGTGGTGCACAAGCAACCGATATTGTTATTATTGTAGTGGCTGCCGATGATGGTGTGATGCCTCAAACCAAAGAAGCAATTGCACATACGAAGGCAGCTGGTGTGCCGATGATTATCGCAGTGAACAAAATGGATAAAGAAGCAGCCAATCCAGATAATGTCAAATCACAGCTTGCAGAGATAGATGTGATGGCAACAGATTGGGGTGGAGAGTATGAGTTTGTTCCTGTTTCTGCACATACAGGTATGGGTATTGATGATTTACTTGAAACGATTTTGATACAAGCTGAAGTGATGGAGCTTAAAGCCAATCCAAACAGGGTTGCAAAAGCAGTCGTGGTTGAAGCATCGCTTGAAAAAGGCTTTGGTCCTGTGGCGAATGTGATTATCAAAAATGGTACGCTTAAAGTCGGTGATAATGTCGTAGTAGGGAAAACCTATGGACGTATAAAAGCGATTAAGCTAGATGATGGAAGTGTAGCTAAAGAGATAGGTCCATCTACGCCAGCAGCTATCGTGGGACTTAATGATGTACCAGGTGCAGGTGAAGAGCTAGTTGTAATGGCTACAGACAAAGAAGTACGTGAACTTGCAGAAAAACGTGCAGAGTATGATAGAGCAAAGGTACTCTCTAAATCTACCAAAGCAACACTAGATGACCTCTCTGCATTGATAGCAGAAGGACAACTCAAAGCCCTTCCTGTGATTATTAAAGCTGATGTACAAGGGTCGCTTGAAGCGATTAAAGGTTCATTAGAGAAGCTTAGAAATGAAGAGGTCAAAGTCAATATTATTCATGAAGGTGTGGGTGGTGTGACAGAGAGTGACCTTACGCTTGCAGATGCTTCTGAGCATTCTGTTGTACTAGGATTTAACGTACGCCCTACTGGTGCAGTGAAGAAAAAAGCAAAAGAACTTGGTATTGAGATACGTACGTATACAATTATCTATGATTTACTTGATGAAGTAAAGGCACTTCTAGGTGGATTGATGAGTCCAGTTATCTCTGAAGAAGTGATAGGCCAAGCAGAAGTACGTGAGACTTTTGTGGTAGGCAAAGTAGGAACCATTGCTGGATGTAAAGTCTCAGATGGTGTCATTGCACGTAATGCCAAAGCTAGACTTATTCGTGATGGTGTGGTTGTCTATGAAAGTGCTATCTCTTCTCTCAAGCGTTTCAATGAAGATGCCAAAGAAGTAAAAAATGGTTATGAGTGTGGTATTATGCTTGAAAACTTCAACGATATTAAAGAGGGTGATGTGATTGAAGCCTTTAAAGATGTTGAAGAGCAAGTGACTATAGACTAAAAGGTCAACACATGACACAAGAAGAGATAAAACGTCACCGTGTAGAATCTGTCCTTAAAGAGATTATTCCTGAAGCATTAGGTACATTAGACGATGTACGTATTAATCATTTAGTCGTTACGGATGTAGTATGTTCTAAAGGACGAAGTGATGCTAAAGTATATTTAGATAAATCGTTTTTAAATGAAAAAGAACAAGGTGAAGCACTCAGACAGTTACGTGTGGTCTCTGGGTATATCTCAAATCACTGCAAACAAAGCGAAGGCTGGTTTAAAGCACCTCGTTTTACTTTTGAGTTTGATGCACAACCTGAATATCAGTCCAAAATGGAAGATTTGTTTAAACAAATAGCTTCTCGTAAAGGCAGTGATGAAGAGACAGGAGAGAATATAGATGAGTCTTGAAACACAAATAGCAAAAATTATAGAAGCCAATGGTGCTGCACTCTATGATACAGAGATAGTCACAGAATTTGATGAAACCATTTACCGTGTACTCATCACCAAAGAAGGCGGCGTAAACTTGGATTTATGTGCCACTATTTCACACGAACTCTCACCTTTTTTGGACGTCAATCCACCGATGAATCAAGCCTATAGATTAGAGATTTCTTCCCCAGGTATCGAGAGAAAACTTATCAAACCCGTGCATTTTAAAAATGCCATTGGAGAAAAAGTAAAGCTAAAAATCAACAATGGTGACAAAGTAAAAGGCATACTTGTCTCCGCAGACAACGATGGTATCGTAGTGGAGACAAAGCAAGGTGAAGAGGGGTTTGTATACAGTGAACTCAATACCTGTAAGACGTATTTTGATTGGAATTAATCTTTAGGGAGTGCCCTCTAGATAAAAAAGGAGTTGCAGTGAACGATGAATTTTATATGCAACTCGCCCTTGATGAAGCTTGGAAATACCAAGGCTTAACCTATCCCAATCCTGCCGTGGGTGCCGTAATTACCCTAGATGGCAAAATCTTAGCCATTGCAGCACACCAA
>JALSPX010000265.1 GCA_026985755.1 Sulfurovum sp.
ATATTTGCATGTCGTAATTCATCGGTTGCGTGTTGTTCTAACTCTGCAATAGCAGCGTCTTTCATGATGCCTTTGATCACTTTTGCTTCGATGAAATATTGATAATACGCCAGCCACTCATCTGCATAGGCTTTGTTTAATAGTCTGATGACTTCATTGATCTCTACGCCTTTAATAATCGAATTTCCTCTAATTGCCATAATCTTCTCCTTTAGATAATTTGGGTTAAACGATAATTTTTATCGCTTGAAAAATTATAGTATAATAATTCTTAAAGGAAAATTATTTTCCATTAAATCAAGAAATTTATTTCTTTTGCATAAAATCAAATAAAATATATTAAAAAAATTTAATATAAGTCGATATCATTAGCAAGAAAAATTTAAGAAGGATTTAATATGAAATCACTCCTCTCCCCTCTTATCAAGTTTTTAAGCAGTATCTCTTATCGTGCTAAGTTTATGCTTATCGGTGTCATTGCTATCACCTATACCTCCTTTTTGGTTTATCAATCTTATAGTGCACACAATCAATCGATACAATTTTCACAAAAAGAGTTAGATGGTGCAAAACTGCTCCCTAATCTCAAAGAACTTCTTTTAGAGACACAAAAGCTTCGTGGTACAACGGCGGTGTTTCTTGGTGGAAATACGCAAGTCGCAGGAAAGATCTCTGTACTTTCAAATAGTACAAAAGAGAAGTTGAAAGTGGTTAAAAATGAGATAAATATATCACCAATAAAAGGTCTGGAGAGTCTGGTTTCTGGCATTGAGAATCAGTTAAAAAATATCAATACTTCTGCAACGACTATGTCAGCCAAAAAGGCATTTTCAGACTATACAAGTGTGGTACAAAAAGAGTTAGATCTCATTGTCCTTGTAGGAGACAACTCTAACCTTATCCTAGATCCTGATTTGGATAGTTTTTATATGATGGATGCGGTAATAAATAAATTACCTCAAATCTTTGAAGCGACAGGAAAAGTGAGAGGATTGGGTACTTTGGCACTTGCTAAGGGGAGCATAGAAAAGCACCAGGAGTTAAAGTTGTTACAATTAATGTCCGTAGATTATTATAATTATCATGCTTTAGAGGGTGGATTTGGATCTGCTTATACAGCAAATAAGAGCATTAAAGATAGGCTAGATTCTCTAAAAGTATCTTTGGGTGAGAAGTTAAAACAGTTTGATAATAGTAGCGTTAACTATGCATCTAAAGCAAGAGGTATGGATTCACTTGAGTATTTTCAAAAAGGTACAGGTGTCATTGATACGGCAAATACGCTCTACAATAAAGCATTAGGAGAGTTAACTACGCTACTTCAAATAAGAGTGGATAAACTACAAAAAAAAGAAAATATGTTGATAATAGAAGCAGTTGCCTTTGCAACCTTTCTGTTTGCCTTTTTTGTGGCATTTTATCACTCTGTCAGTGGTACAGTCAATTCTGTTGTATCTCAACTCAAAGAGATAGAAGAGAACAAAGACCTCTCAAAAGATATCATGATAGACACCAAAGATGAACTTG
>JALSPX010000266.1 GCA_026985755.1 Sulfurovum sp.
TACAGACCGTAAGGGCTAATTCCCTGTAACGGTACTAAGATTAACATTCAGCCAAGCCTGAAGCCCTCCTCTATACCATTTCATTTTTTCATGAGGATAACCTAATGCATTTAATGCCTCAATCATTTTTGTAGACTGTAAACACCAAGTAGCATTACAAAATAGTAAAAGTGTTTTAGCCTGAGAAAAATCATATTTTCCTGCTTTTTTTTGTACATTGAAACGTGCCAATGTCTCTTCAAACTTTTTAGGATATTTTTCTTTTTCAGTAAGATAAAAAAAAGGAATATTTACCGCAGTTGCAATAGTACGGGCATGATACCAGTTTGGTTTTCGTGTATCTACAAACAACATCGTATCATCTTCTTGTGCATCTTCTATAAAATCCAAGACTTCAAGTTCACCAAAGGTTTCTATATCATCATAGATTTTCATTGGGGAAATCATCCCAACGGTCGTCATAAATGTTTTTTTACAATACGCTGGGACACTCTCTTTAGGATAATTATGACTCCATAATGTTTTACCATCAAAGGGGACTTTCCGACAACGTATATCCATATCTCGAGAGATTATTATAGGCTTTCCTTTGTAGTGTACTTCGATTTTATTGCTATGTAAAATAGTTGTATTTGTATCTGTAGCAAAGAGGCTACCTATACTTAAGATAGATAAAAGTAATGATTTTTTTAACATTTAAATCCTTGTGTATGAAATTATCAATGGAAAGTTATTATACTATTTAAATTTCAAAGTACCATTGTAAAGAGGTACTTTGTTCCATTAAAATTTCAGTGTTGCCTGAATAGAAAGAAGATTACCCGTATTGTCTAATACTTTTTGAGCTTTGGCATTACCTGGAGCATCAGCATCTCTAAAGGCGTAGTTTACATCAATACGTGTTGGACCTTTAAAGTGATAAGAGAGCCCAATGGTGGTTGTTTTGAATTTTCTCTCATCTACTGTGGAATTGGTTAATCTGTTTAAGTAGTCATACCGTACCATTGCCTCCCATTTTTTAGGTACAAAGAAGTATTGTAGATTCACATATCCACCGTCAGCTTCATTGGCTTTATCTGCAGCAATTTGATATTGCCAGTTGACACCATAAGGGTCATTGTCTGCGTCTTTTGCCCCAGTATAAATCATACCTTTGGCTTTGATATACTCAGCACCGATACGTAAACCGTCTTTAAAATAATTAAACCCAACACCATAACGTTCTCTTGTGTAGTCTTCATTATTAAGTTGTCTTTTTCCATTTTGGTACCATGCAAAACCTTTGAGTGATTGTGTATAATATGCTTTGCCTTTTCCAAATAGATACTCTGCCGCTAGGTATCCATAATATGTTGGTGCGCCTGAAGCATTGGTTGAACTCATCCCTGTTCCACTACCTACCATAGCAGCCCAAGTGAGTGTGGTTTTATCAGCTATTTTAGCTGTATGAAAAAGCTCTACACCTCTATCACGATATGCACCTACAGATTGTTCAGGTGATGCTTGGAAAATG
>JALSPX010000267.1 GCA_026985755.1 Sulfurovum sp.
CTATCAAAAGAGCCTAGGGGACGCAATGTTGTGCGATGATGGTTCTTTAATAATCGGAGGTCAAAAGGTGTTTAGTTTACGATGAGTGAAGTGATAAGTATAGCCAACCAAAAAGGTGGCGTAGGAAAAACAACAACAGCAGTAAATTTAGCAGCATCTTTGGCTGAAAAAGGGTTAAAAGTCCTTTTGCTAGATATAGATCCACAGTCTAACGCCACGACTTCATTAGGCTTTTCTAGAGGTGATTATGAATTCAATATTTATCATGTACTTATTGGTTCTAAAAAACTCTCAGAAGTAGTACTTAAAACTGCTATTGACAATCTCTCTCTGGCTCCATCTAATATTGGTCTTGTAGGAATAGAAAAAGAGTTTTACAATCCAAGTAAAAAAAATAGAGAACTCGTGCTCAAAGAGAAGCTCAAAGAGGTCTCCAAAAAGTTTGATTTTATTATTATAGACTCACCTCCAGCATTGGGTCCGATTACAATTAACGCATTGAGTGCTTCAGACTCTGTGATTATTCCTATACAGTGTGAATTTTTTGCACTGGAAGGTTTGGCACAATTATTGAATACTGTAAGTCTTTTGAAAAAGACGATTAATCCCAAGCTTAAAATAAAAGGTTTTTTACCTACGATGTATTCTGGGCAAAATAACCTTTCTAAACAAGTACTTGCAGACTTATCACATCATTTTAAAGATAAACTTTTTCATATAAAAAAAGGCAAAACATGTATTGTTGTACCACGCAATGTGAAGATTGCAGAGGCACCAAGTTTTGGAAAACCTGTCACCTCTTATGCCAATAGTTCAAAAGGGTCTGTAGCCTATAGAGATTTAGCCACAGTAATCGCAAGAGGTTAGAGTATGGCATTAGGTAGGGGACTAGGAGAGATACTCTCTGAAGTAGAAGAAGCATATGAAAAAGATTTATCTGAGTTAGATAATTTTGAGCTTGAAGCACAAGGGGCACGAATTGCTGAGATTTCAGTAGAGGCTATTAGCCCCAATCCTTTTCAGCCTCGTAAACATTTTAAGGAAGAAGCATTAAAAGAGCTTAGTCACTCTATCCAAGAGCATGGACTTCTTCAGCCTATTGTTGTAATAGAAAAAGAGGAAGGTTATCTTCTTATAGCAGGTGAACGTCGTCTTCGTGCACACAAACTTGCTAAATTAGAGACAATTAAAGCCATTATCGCAGATGCTAGTATCGATGATATTAAATTACGAGAACTGGCTTTACTAGAAAACATACAAAGAGAAAATCTCAATGCTATAGAGCTGGCTAACTCCTATGCTGAGTTGATTGAAGTGCATAAAATTACACACGATGAACTATCGAGCATCGTCCATAAAAGTCGATCTCAGATTACAAACACAATGAGATTACTGTTGCTTTCGAAATATGCACAGGATACATTAATTGCTGGTAAAATATCCCAAGGTCATGCGAAGGTATTGGTAGGGATTGATGATAAAAAGCAAAAAATTGTGATAGACAGTATTATTGGACAAAAACTATCTGTACGGGAAACTGAACAGATAATTAAGGGATATAAATCTAATATTTCAAAGAAAGACGTATTACCAAAAATAAAAAAGTCTTCATTGCTGGAAAAGTATAGAGCAAAATTTGAAACATTGTTTCCTTTTAACTATCAAATGAAAAATAAAAGTATTGAAATTACTTTTAAAAATGAAAAAGAAGTAGAAAAGTTTCTTCAGATATTTGATAAAAATAGTAGTATTTAAAGTAGAAAAAGTAAGTTATTATACTGAGAATGATATTTTCTTTCTTTTTTTACATACTGCGTCGTATTTTAATCAAAACCACATCTCATTCATGTTAAAATTCCTCGAAATTACATGAGGAGTTTTAATGCTTGACCTACATTTACCATTAATGTTGTTTGTCTTGGTTTTATTTCTAATCCTTCTTGTTCTTTTAAATAATATGCTGTTCAAACCCTTGGTAAAGTTTATGGATGACAGGGATGCCTCAATAGCAAAAGATTTAGAAGCTGCAAAAAGTTTTAGTGAAAACACAGATGAACTAAAAGCCAAAGCAGATGAAATAATTAGCAAAGCTAAAAATGAAGCTGCACAAATTAGACAAAAAACAGTTGATGAAGAAAAAGCATTGGCTGGAAGTAAAGTAGAAAAGAAACAAAATGAAATTGCACAAGAGTATGAAAGCTTTGTCACTAGACTTGCTTCTGAAAAAGAGAACCTCAAAAAAGAGTTACTTTCTCAAGTACCCCTTTTTAAAGAGAGCTTAAAAGCTAAGTTTAGCAAATTATAAGAAGGATAGATATGAAAAAATCAATAATGTTCTCTTTTTTGTTGCTCCCACTTATGCTTATAGCATCTGGGGATGCAGAATCAACACGTTACTTTGCTCAGACAGGGAGAGAAACAGACTTTTTCCCAAGAGTAGTAAACTTTATTATTTTTGCTGCATTACTCTATTATCTATTAGCTAATCCTATTAAAAACTTTTTTAAAGAGAGAAAAGAGGGGATTGCGAAGCAGTTAAATGAGATAGAAGAAAAACTTCAAGCTGCAAAACTTGCAAAGAAAGAAGCACAACTGCAATTAGAAGAATCCGAAAAGAGAGCAGGACAAATTATTGCTGATGCTCAAAAAGAGGCAAAACTTCTTGCAGAAAAAATTATACAATCTACACAAGTAGAGTTGGATAATCTAACTAAACAATTTGAAGAGCAAGCAACTTTAGAAGAGCGTAAAGCTGCCAGAGAAACAATTGATGAAGTATTAAGTGAAAATATTACAAATGATGATATCTCACTTGATGAGAAAAAAGTGATTGATATTATCTCTACAAATGTAGATAAGAAGGTGGCATAGGATGGAAGAATTAATTGCTAAAAGATATGTAAAAGCACTTTCCTCTGTGAGTAAAAATATAGTTGATATAGCAGATGCTCTTAATCTACTTACTGTAGCGATCGATGCACCTGAAATAAGAAAAATACTTCTTTCTCCTATTATAGAGAGTGATAAAAAAACTGAGATGATTTTGGCTACACTTGGCAATAGTGCAGATGTTACGCTTGTCAACTTTATTAAAATCCTAGGTGAAAATAAAAGACTTGATTTAATTCCTGCAATTTCAAAAGTATTAAACAGTAACTTGCAAAAAGTTTCAAATAAGTATGAAGGCGTATTAAAATCAAAAAAGAGACTTGATGAAAAAGCCGTAAGCAACCTTGAAGAGACACTTGCAAAATATACAGGTTCTACAATTAAGTTAGCTCAAGAGAAGTCAGATCTTGATGGCTTACGTGTTTCTGTAGATGATTTAGGTATTGAGGTAAACTTCTCTAAGCAGAGAGTTAAAGAACAACTAATTGATTTCATCAAGAAATCTTTATAGTTAACAAATAGAAAGGAGTAGTCAGTGGCAGTTAAATTGCAAGCAGATGAGATAAGTTCAATCATTAAAGAGAGAATTGAAAATTTTGAAATTGATGTAGATATCAATGAAGTAGGTAAGGTAGTAGGTATCGCAGATGGTATTGCAACAGTATATGGTCTTAACAATGTTATGGCTGGTGAAGTTGTAGAGTTTGATAATGGTGCTAGAGGACTTGTGCTTAACCTAGAAGAAGCAAATGTAGGTGTGGTTGTACTTGGTTCAAGTGCAGGTATCAGAGAAGGCATGAGTGTAAAAAGAGCGGGAGAACTTCTTAAGACCCCTGTAGGTGATGGACTTATGGGTAGAGTCGTGAACTCTCTTGGTGAACCTGTAGATGGCAAAGGTGCTATTGAAGCAACTGAGCATAGACTTATTGAAGAAAAAGCACCTGGTATCATGGCTAGAAAATCGGTACATGAACCACTTCAAACTGGTATCAAAGCAATTGATGCACTTGTACCGGTAGGACGCGGTCAAAGAGAGCTTATTATTGGTGATAGACAAACAGGTAAAACAACTTTAGCTATTGATACAATCATCAACCAAAAAGGTCAAGATGTTGTATGTATCTATGTTGCGATTGGTCAAAAACAATCAACTGTAGCGGCTACAGTGAAAAAACTTGAAGAGCATGGTGCAATGGATTATACTATCATTGTTACTGCTGGTGCAGCTGAATCTTCAGCACTTCAGTTCCTCGCGCCTTATGCAGGTGTGACTATGGCTGAATACTTTAGGGACAATGGTAGACATGCAGTTATCTTTTATGATGATCTTTCTAAACATGCTGTTGCATATAGAGAGATGTCACTTATCCTTCGCCGTCCTCCAGGTCGTGAAGCATATCCAGGGGATGTTTTCTACCTACATTCAAGACTTCTTGAAAGAGCTGCAAAACTTTCTGATGCATTAGGTGCGGGTTCTATTACCGCATTCCCGATTATTGAAACACAAGCAGGCGATGTTGCAGCATATATTCCAACAAACGTCATTTCTATTACTGATGGTCAAATCTTCCTTGAGACTGACTTGTTTAACTCAGGTATTAGACCAGCGATTAACGTAGGACTTTCTGTATCTAGAGTTGGTGGTGCTGCACAAATTAAAGCAACGAAACAAGTATCTGGAACGTTAAGACTTGACCTTGCTTCTTTTAGAGAGCTTCAGGCATTTGCACAGTTTGCTTCTGATCTCGATGATCATACAAGGGGACAATTAGAACGTGGACAGAGAATGGTAGAGGTACTAAAACAAGGACCATATGCGCCTGTACCTATTGAAAAACAAGTGGTGATTATCTTTGCTGGTGCCAATGGTTATCTTGATGATATTCCTGCATCTGCTGTAACGAAATTTGAGGCAGACCTTATGCCATTTATGGAAGCAAAATATTCAAATATTTTAGATGCTATTAGAAATGAGAAAAAAATATCTGATGATACAGACGCAGAATTACGTAAAGCTATCGAAGACTTTAAAGCTTCATTTGCAGCATAAGAAAGGCTAAATATGGCTAATTTAAAAGAGATAAAGCGTAAGATAGGATCTGTTAAAAATACACAGAAGACTACAAACGCTATGAAACTTGTCTCTTCTGCAAAACTGAAAAGAACAGAAGAGCTGGCTAAAAAGTCTAGAGTCTATGCAGAAAAATTGACGGAGCTTCTTACTGAGATTGCTCAGAAGATGCAAAATGCAAATGCTGAGGGTATAGACAATGTTTACTTTAAAGATGGAGAAAACCCTAAAAGAGTAGATATTGTATTTATTACAGCAGACAAAGGTCTTTGTGGTGGATTTAACTCTCAAACGATTAAGAGTGTAAGTAAATTACTCGAAGAATATAAAGCAAAGGATGTCAAAGTACGTCTTAGAGCAGTGGGTAGAAAAGGAATTGATTTCTTTAAATTCAACAATATTGAATTGAGTGATGAAATTATTGGTCTTTCTGCTGCACCAGACTTTAAGACGGCATCTGAGTTTATCTCTGAGATAGCAGATGCTTATGTAAGTGGTGAAACAGATAAAGTAATCATTGTTCACAACGGCTATGTCAATATGATTACCCAAGAATTAAGAGTGGATCAAGTATTGCCAGTGGATACGACAAGGTTGGAATTAGATACGGTATCTACATCTGAACTTGAAGTTGAACCAGATGATGATGACACATTATTAGATGCATTAGTGAAGCGATATGTGGAATATACTATGTATTATTCACTTATTGATTCGTTAGCAGCTGAACATTCAGCTCGTATGCAGGCGATGGATGCAGCAACCAAAAATGCAAAAGAGATGGTAAAAGAGTTGAACGTCAAGTACAACAAAGCCAGACAAGAAGCAATTACGACTGAGCTCATTGAGATTATCAGTGGTATGGAATCAATGAAATAATTAGGAGAAAAAATGATAGGTAAAATAGTACAAGTCTTAGGTCCAGTAATTGATGTGGATTTTACAGACTATCTACCAGAGATTAATGAAGCTTTAGAGACAATCAATGTAGTTGATGGTAAAGAACAAAGATTGGTTTTAGAAGTAGCAGCACAGCTTGGTGACAATAGAGTAAGAACTATTGCTATGGATATGAGTGAAGGTCTTGTAAGAGGTCAAGAAGTGAAAGCTACAGGTTCTTCTATTAAAGTACCAGTTGGTGAAGAAGTACTTGGACGTATTTTCAATGTTATCGGTGAAGCTATCGATGATGCAGGTGATGTGAATGCAAAAGAGTACTGGTCAATTCATAGAGATCCACCAGCGTTTGAAGACCAAAGTACAAAAACGGAAGTATTTGAAACAGGTATCAAAGTAGTTGATCTTCTCGCACCATATAACAAAGGTGGGAAAGTTGGATTATTTGGTGGTGCGGGTGTTGGTAAAACCGTTATTATTATGGAGCTTATTAACAACGTTGCGATGAAACACTCTGGTTACTCAGTATTTGCTGGTGTTGGGGAAAGAACACGTGAAGGGAATGACCTTTATTACGAAATGAAAGAGTCAAACGTACTTGACAAAGTTGCACTCTGTTATGGTCAAATGTCAGAGCCTCCAGGAGCACGTAACCGTATTGCACTTACTGGTCTTACTATGGCTGAGTACTTTAGAGATGAAATGGGACTAGATGTATTGATGTTTATCGATAATATCTTTAGATTTGCACAATCAGGTTCTGAGATGTCTGCACTTCTTGGGCGTATCCCTTCAGCTGTGGGTTACCAACCAACACTAGCTAGAGAGATGGGTGCACTTCAAGAGCGTATTACATCTACAACCAAAGGTTCTATTACATCTGTCCAAGCTGTATATGTTCCTGCGGATGACTTGACAGACCCAGCTCCAGCTTCTGTATTTGCTCACTTGGATGCAACGACAGTGCTTAACAGATCTATTGCAGAAAAAGGTATCTATCCCGCGGTTGATCCACTTGACTCAACCTCAAGAATGCTTGATCCACAAATCGTTGGTGAAGAGCACTATGGGATTGCAACAGGCGTGCAGCAAATTCTTCAAAAGTACAAAGACCTTCAGGATATCATTGCGATTCTTGGTATGGATGAGCTTTCTGAAGATGACAAACTTGTGGTTGAAAGAGCAAGAAAGATTGAGAAATACCTTTCTCAGCCATTCCACGTTGCGGAAGTCTTTACAGGTTCTCCAGGTGTATATGTTACTCTTGATGATACAATCGAAGGATTTAAAGGTCTTCTTGAAGGTAAATACGACCATATGAATGAAGCAGCATTCTATATGGTAGGAAATATGGATGAGGCGATTGCTAAAAACGAAAAGATTAACGCCAAATAAAGCGTAATCCTTATCTTTAAAGGATATTTATGGAACTCATGAAACTAGAAATCATTACGCCTAATGGTGTGATATTTGATGGTGAAGTAAAACAAGTAACTCTACCAGGGTCAGAAGGTGAATTCGGTGTTTTAGCTGGTCACGCTACTTTGGTATCTTTACTTGATACTGGTGTTATTGTTTATGAAAGAGCAGATTCTAAGGAGACAGCAGTAGCTATTAATTCTGGATATGTCAAAGTAGATGAGGGTAAAACCACATGTATTGTTGATGGTGCAGTAGCACTTTCAGGAGAGGATAGTGATTTAGCAAAAGCATTAGAAGCAGCCAAAGCGTTACTAGAAAAAGCACAGGCTTCAAGCACAGCTATTGCTGCAGCTGTGTCTAAAGTGGAACAAATAGGGAAATCTTTATAGTTTGGATACACTTCTTCATTATTTCACCCAAAGTAGTGCAATCACCATAGTTGTGCTCTTGGGACTTTCTATCTATTTTATTGCTACATTTTGGATATTTTTAGATAGGTTGTATGTACTCAACTCACGCATTAAATCAGAAGCAATCTCACTCAAATCACTCTACACAGGTCAGTCAAAATCAGTGACAAGTAATTCACTTATTTTTACTTATCTTTCTCGAGTAAATCAGCCTAACAAAGCAATACTAGAAGCTGCGTCTTCAGATGCCATAAGGGTCTCTACAAAAGGACTCACGTGGCTTTCCATTATTGCATCAACTTCTCCGTTTATTGGTTTATTTGGAACTGTTATTGGTATATTGGAAACCTTTTCTAAGCTAGGGTCACAATCAAGTGCCAGTTTATCAGTAGTCGCTCCAGCTATTTCGGAGGCGCTTATTGCAACTGCAGCAGGGATTGCTGTAGCGATATTTGCATATACTTTTCATCTTATTTTAAAAAGAAAAGCATACGAACTCTCATCTCTTCTTTCTTCTCAATCAGAAGTGATACTTTCTCAGGTCAATGAGGATATGTAATGTTTTCATGGGATGATAGTCCAGATTTAAATATCACTCCTTTGGTAGATGTCATGCTTGTCTTGATGGCTATACTCATGGTCACAGCCCCAACAATCACTTTTCAGGAACAGATTGAACTTCCTCAAGGTTCTAAAACAGTTAAAGTGACAAAACCTCAAACGTTGACAATACGCATGGATAAAAATCAGAAAATCTATTTAAAAAATGATACATATAGTTTAGAGACTTTTGCAGATGATTTTGTAAACCAATCGGTAAAATATAATAAAAATGCAGAAGTCTATATTCATGCAGATGAAAGATTACAATACAAAAATGTAATGTATCTTTTGAAGTCAGTAAAAGCGGCAGGTTTTGAGAAGGTGTCGCTTATTACGGAGTAGGTTACATCTATGTTAATAGAAAAGTCACCTAAGTTTATTTTTGGTATTTTAGCCTTTTTTATTTATTTTTCCTTGATGGGTGTGTTGATATATTATTTTAATACGCATAACGCTATTCAACCTAAGCACTATGTAAAAAAAAATGAAAATCGTATACACGTATCACTCGCTGCACCTAAAAAGAAAATTTCCCACGCTTCCTCAAAACCCAAAACGCCACCTGTAACTCAAATAAAAAAGAAGAAAGAGAGTAAAGTAGCACATAAACTTTCAAAAAAACCTTTAAAAGAGAAAAGTAAAATAGAAAAAAAACGTAAAGTAAAGAAGGTAATTAAAGAAAAACTAATAAAGAAAATAAGTAAGAAACCTTTAAAGAAAAAAGATGAAAGCAACAGTACGAAACCTTCTAAAAAGAAAAAAATAATCAAAAAAGAGACAAAAAAAACAAAAGAAAAAAAAGAGATAAAGAAAAAGAAAAAAATTGAGAAAAAAAAGCACAAAAAAATAGAAAAAACATCAGAACTCTTTTCAAAAATTAAGAGTAAACCCAAAAAAAGAGTTAAAAAAGAAAAAAAAATTCATACTCCAAAAGTAGAGAATAAAAAAAGAGCGAAATCATCAAGTGCTTTAGCGATGATAGAGCATGCAACGAGCAATAAGCAAAGTGACAGGGGGATAGAGAATGCTTATTTTGCTAAAGTCCAAGCAGTATTAGAAACTTGGCCTGCACAGAGTGAATATGCAGGAGAAAAAGCGATGGTACGTATCTATGTAAAGCCTACAGGAGCGTTTACTTTTAAAGTGAAATCTAAATCAAATAATGTAGATTTTAATCTAGGGTTAATAGACTTTTTAGAACAATTAAAAAAATTAGGACTTGGCAGTCACAAAAGTGGGAAAACGTATGAAATAGAAGTAGAGTTTACTGCAAAAGAGTAGGATTATACTTTAAAAGTATTACCTGCCAAGTAATCAATTAATGTTATCATACTGCCTAGATTAAAAAAAGAGGGAAAATGACGTCCTTATCCTATATTTTACTATTTTTCACTACCATGCTATTGATATATTTCATTAAGTCTCATGCAGAAAAATTTGGACTTATAGATATTCCCAATGGCAGAAGTAGTCATAATAATCATACACCTAAAGGGGCTGGTATAGGCTTTTTTTTGGCAGTTGTTATTATTTTCCCTTTTTTGTATAGTAGTATACTAAAAGAATATATTTGGGTTTTTCTAGCTATTTTTTTGGTTTTTATTGTAGGTATTTTAGATGATCGTCATGATGTATCACCCAAAACTAAGTTTGTCATTATTATACTCTCTACATTTTTACTTTATATGAATAATTTATATATTTCTACACTTGGTATTTACTTCGGGTACGAGATACGTTTGGGTTGGTTTGCTTTACCGTTTACTATATTTGCTGTAGTTGGGTTTACAAATGCTCTGAATCTTGTAGATGGTCTTGACGGATTGGCAGCTACGCTTAGTATTATTATGTTAAGTACATTTTGTATGATAGGGTATCAAAATGATGATCTATTTATGTTATCACTTTCTAGCATGTTTATTGTTTCATTGTTAGCATTTATGATTTTCAATTGGTATCCTGCGTCTATTTTTATGGGAGATAGTGGCTCTTTGACTTTGGGGTTTGTGATTGCAGTCTTGGCTATTAAGTCTTTGGCGTATGTCCCAACATCGAGTATATTACTTATGACGGCTGTACCTTTACTAGATACCATTATTGTGATGTTACGTCGAAAAATAAATGGTAAATCAATGTTTGTGGCTGATAGATGTCATATGCACCATATACTGAGGCATGTTTTTTCTGAAAATACGCCTAAAACGGTATTGTTCTTAGGGACTTTACAGCTTATTCTGTCATTTTTTGGTATGCAACTACATAAAGGAATAGGAGAGGAGTATATGTTGGGTTTATTTTTACTTAATATAATATTTTTATATAGGTTTTTGGCAGTAATGCTTAAGAAACAAAAGAGAGTATGCTAAACATATGGTCTGTAGATATTTAAGAATAAGATATAATATACAATTAAATTTTGAGGGAGTATTGTATTGAAGATAGCCATAGTAGGAACAGGGTATGTAGGGATTTCAAATGGGATTTTATTGGCACAGCACAATGAAGTAGTAGCATTGGATATTATAGATGAAAAAGTAGAGATGCTTAATAATAAAATATCTCCCATTGAGGATGCAGAGATAAGCGATTATTTACGTAGTAAAGCATTAAATTTTAGAGCTACACTGAACAAAGAGGATGCCTATGCAAATGCGCAGTTTGTTGTGATTGCTACACCAACAGATTATGATCCTGAAACTAACTATTTTAATACTAAAAGTATAGAGGCAGTGATTAAAGATGTTTTATCCATAAATCCAGATACTACGATAGTCATAAAGTCAACTGTTCCTGTGGGGTATACCCAAAAGATAAGAGAGCAGTTTGATACCCAAAATATACTCTTCTCTCCAGAGTTCCTAAGAGAAGGAAAAGCCCTCTATGACAATCTATACCCAAGTAGAATTATTGTTGGAGAAAAAAGTAAGCGTGCTGAAATCTTTGCAAATCTTTTGGCAGAAGGAGCGATAAAAAAAGATATCAATGTCTTATTGACTGATTCAACAGAAGCAGAAGCAATAAAACTTTTTTCAAATACCTATCTTGCTATGAGGGTTGCATTTTTTAATGAGCTAGACTCTTATTCTGAAATGCACGGACTTAATTCACAACAGATTATTGAAGGTGTAGGCTTAGATCCAAGGATAGGGACACACTATAATAACCCTAGTTTTGGTTATGGTGGTTATTGTCTACCTAAAGATACGAAACAACTTCTAGCAAACTATAAAGATGTCCCAAGTAATATCATTGAAGCGATAGTCAATGCAAACAGTACAAGAAAAGATTTTATAGCATCTCAAATCTTAAAGAGACATCCTCGTATTGTAGGTATATATAGGCTTGTGATGAAGAGCGAGAGTGATAACTATAGAAGCTCTGCTATCCAAGGCATTATGAAGCGTATAAAAGCCAAAGGGATTGAAGTGGTGATATATGAACCAACCTATAGCAAAGAGACTTTCTTTCATTCAAAGGTCATAAAAAACTTAGAAACATTTAAGGAGATGAGTGATGTTATTGTAGCCAATAGATTACATGAAGAAATGATAGATGTGAAAGAAAAGGTGTATACAAGGGATATCTTTGGGAGTGATAGTTAGGGTATTAATCAAATTAAACGATGGGATAAAAGAGTTATAAGTGGTAAAAAATTTTATGGAGTTATATATTGAAAAAATTATTATTAGTATTTGGAACTAGGCCAGAAGCTATCAAGATGGCACCTTTGGTAAAAGCATTCCAAAATGAAGCAGACATTTTTCAAACCAAAGTATGTGTAACAGCACAACATCGCGAGATGCTAGATCAGGTATTGGATCTTTTTGAGATTACACCTGATTATGATTTAGATATTATGAAATCAAAACAAGATTTGTATGATGTAACTTCAAATGTGCTACTTGGCCTGAGGTCTGTATTGAGTGAGTATACTCCAGACATTGTTTTTGTGCATGGTGATACATCTACTACGTTTGCTGCTGCATTAGCCTCTTTTTATCAGAAAATCAGTGTGGCACATATAGAGGCTGGATTGAGAACGGGAAATATCTATTCTCCATGGCCTGAAGAAGCCAATCGTCAATTAACCACACAAATTAGTGCATATCATTTTGCCCCAACAGAAACAAGCAAAGAAAATCTGCTTAAAGAAAATATTAATAAAGATATTATTTGTGTAACGGGTAATACTGTTATTGATGCACTATTTCTCGCACTTAATAAGATAAAAAACAATGAAGAGATAGAGATATCTATTATTGATTCGATCAATAAACTTTTACCTCATAATTTTCAGTTACCTTATACACATATACCTTTTTCAGATGTAAAAGATGAACATAAGATGATTCTAGTCACGGGACACAGACGAGAAAACCATGGTCAAGGGTTTATTAACATTTGTATGGCGCTTAGAGAGATAGCCTATAATAATCCTGATATTGAGATTGTGTATCCTGTACACTTGAACCCAAATGTTCAAAAACCAGTAAAAGAATTACTCTTAGAAGTGTCAAATATTCATCTGATAAAACCACTACAATACGAGCAATTTATCTATATGATGGACAAATCAATATTTATGATTACAGATAGCGGAGGTGTACAAGAAGAGGCTCCCTCTCTAGGAAAACCTGTGTTGGTGATGCGTGACACTACAGAGCGACCCGAAGCATTAGATGCAGGTACGGTAAAATTGGTAGGTACAAATACCGAACTGATTATAAAAGAAGCACAAAAATTAATAGATGATACTCATGCGTATAGCAAAATGTCTCAAGCCTCCAACCCCTATGGTGATGGTAAGGCCTGTGAAAAAATTGTAGAATTTATAAAAAGGAAAGTAGCATGAAAAAAATTTGTGTCATAGGATTAGGATATATAGGACTACCAACTGCGGCATTATTAGCAAATAGAGGATATGAAATTCATGGTGTTGATGTTGTGCAATCAACAGTAGATACTATTAATAAAGGTGAGATACATATTGTAGAACCAGAACTTGATACGTTTGTAAAGAGTGCCGTCAATAGTGGCAAATTAAAAGCTGATACAAAACCTGTAGAGGCTGATATATTTATTATAGCTGTTCCCACCCCTTTTCATGAAGGATTTATACCCAATATAGATTATGTGGTAAGTGCTACTAAATCTATCGCACCGTATGTAAAAGAGGGAAATATTGTCATTCTTGAGTCTACTTCTCCTGTGGGAACAACAGATAAAGTAGCAGAAGTCTTAAAAGAAGAAGGTATAGATATTTCCAACATTTATATTTCTCACTGTCCAGAGAGGGTATTGCCAGGAAAAATCATGCGTGAATTGGTAGAAAATGATAGAATAGTAGGTGGAACAACAGCAGAAGCCACAGCACAAACAGTAGCATTTTATAACACATTTGTAGATGGAGAAGTGTTATCCACTACAGCAAGAACAGCTGAAATGGCAAAGCTCACAGAAAATAGTTTTAGAGATACCAATATCGCTTTTGCAAATGAACTGAGTATGCTTTGTGATACGTTCGATATAGATGTTTGGGAACTTATCTCATTGGCGAATAGACACCCTAGAGTAAATATACTTCAACCAGGTGCAGGTGTCGGAGGGCATTGTATTGCTGTTGATCCATGGTTTATTGTTCATGCTGCAAAAGAGAGTCATATAGATGCAAAAATGATTCGTACAGCAAGAGAAGTCAATACATATAAAACAGAGTGGGTTATAGAAAAAATAAAAAATGCAGCCTTATCTTTTGAAAACAAGCACGGTAGAAAAGCAAAAGTTGCTTGTATGGGCTTGGCATTTAAACCTGATATTGATGACCTTAGAGAATCGCCAGCACTTCATATCACAAGACGTCTCATTGCTGATGGTCTTGATGTTCTAGCCGTTGAACCTAATATTACAACACATACTGAATTTGAAGTTGTAGAGTATAAAAAAGCTTTATTAGAAGCAGATGTAGTTACTTTTTTGGTTGCCCATAAGCAATTTAAAGCGTTAGAAGTAGAGACAGATTTAGATTTTTGTGGAGTAATAAATCATGTTTAATGAAAATTCGAAATTATTAATACTCACATAAGTTTAGGATTAATGATGAAAAAAATAAAAATAAAATTAGCAATAGGATACATGATAAGCATATTACCAACAAGTTATATAAGAGTATTCTTTTATCGGTATATTTTTAAATATGATATTCAGAAATCTACTATTGGTTGGGGCACAGTTATTGTCGTGGAAGATGTAAAAATGTATGAATGTTTTATAGGCAAAAAAAATAAATTTAAAGGTCCTATGAAGATTACTATTCATAAAGGAGCACGTATAGGATATGAAAACATATTTAATTGTGGCTGGTGGGTACTAGAAAAAAAGTTTATATCAAAAAATTATAAAAAGAGTTTAGAGATTGGAAAAAATACACATATTTCAAACAGACATTATTTTGATATTGTTGATTCTTTTATGTTAAGAGACTTTTCATGGATAGCGGGATGTGCTTCACAATTTTGGACACATGGTGCAAGCACTACAGATCGTGAGATCAATATTGGAGAACATTGTTATATTGGTAGTGCAGTAAGATTTTCACCAGGCTCATCTATAAATAATAATACAATTGTTGCATTAGGAAGTGTTGTTACACGAAAATTTGATATGGATAATGTTTTGATTGGTGGGCAACCTGCAAAAATTTTGAAAGAAAATTATGATTGGAAAACTAAAAATATTTATTGAGTTCCAAAAGAAGTTTGACTTTCATTAAAATATATTGATTTTATTGAGTAGAAAAATATTTTCGCAAAAACTTTAATTGGAATCATACCTATATTTATTAACAAGAGGTATATACAAATAAAGGCAGATTTAGATTTTTATGGAGTAATTAATTAGTGTATAATATACAAAGAATAGAAAGATTATAAATATATACTTTCATATATAAGGAAGTGAGTGTAGAATAAAATATTATTTTACTCCTTTTATTGCAGTAGATAGCTACATTGTTAAAATTAAATAGAAATATAAACAGGAAATATAGTATGAAAAAGACCGTTGGGATAATTACACTTTTTGGAAATACAAATTATGGAAATAAACTACAAAATTATGCATTACAAAAAGTTTTAGAAGATATGAATTTCAATGTTCAAACAATAAAAACTTTAAAAATATCGAAAAAGAAAACTTTTTTTGAAAAGATTTTGATTTATAGAAGTAATTTACTTGAAATTATTATATCTAAATTAAATAATAGAAAAAATAGAATGATTGAAAATAAAAGACTTGAAAAATTTATTCAATTTTCTAAGCAATATCTTAATGAAACAGAAAGTATTATTTTTGAGAATGCAATTCCTGAAAATTTGAAGAATGAATATGATTTTTTCATTACAGGAAGTGATCAGGTTTGGCATCCAACTTTTGGTGCATCTTCTTTAGAATTTCTATCATTTGTACCAGAATTTAAACGTATTTCATATGCTGCAAGCTTTGGTATTTCAAATATTCCAAGTCACTTGAAAGAGTATTATAAAACAGAGTTAGAAAAAATGAAGAGTATATCTGTTAGAGAAGAAACAGGAGCTAAAATAGTAAGAGAATTGATAGGAGATGATGTTGATGTACATGTAGATCCAACTATGTTACTGAATAAAAATAAGTGGTTGAAGATTATAAATACATCTAAGGTAAAATCACATAACTATATTCTAACTTATTTTTTGGGAGAAGCATATAACGAATATAATAATTGGATAAAGACTTTTTCAAGAAAACATAATCTTGAAATAATCAATATATTGGATATAAAAAATGAACAAATATATACATCTGACCCTAGTGAGTTCTTGGGTTTGATTAGTAATGCAACATTAATGTGTACAGATTCTTTCCATGGGTCGGTTTTTTCAATTATTTTTGAAACAAACTTTATGGTATTTGATAGAATAAAAAATAATGAAGCAGTAATGGGTTCAAGAATTGAAACTCTTTTAGAAAAGTTTAATTTTAATTCTAGAAAATGGAAAAATAATATAAGTGACAATGATGTTTTAAATATGTCTTTTATGCACTCAAAAGCTATTTTAGAATATGAACAGCATAAAGCATTAACGTACTTGCGTAAAGCATTAAAAGTAGAAGATTAGAGCAATGAATCAAAAAAACTTTTCAAGAGATCATTCAAGTATTAAAAATTATTTATCTAATTTTTCATGGTTATTTGTTATTAGAATATTTCGAATAGTATTATCTTTATTTATTACTATTTGGGTCGCTAGATATTTAGGACCAGAAAATTTTGGTTTGTTTAATTATGCTTTATCTTTTGTAATGCTTTTTTCTATATTTTCCAGTTTAGGAATTGAACATGTATTTACAAAAGATATCATCAATAATCCTAATAATGAAAATAGGCTGATGGGTTCATCTTTTGTATTGAAATTGATTGGTGCTATTTTCCTTATGTTACTAAGTATTGGCCTTATTCGTTATCTTAAACCAAATGATACACTAATATTAGAAATGGTATGTATATTTTCATTTGGATTTTTATTTAAAAGTTTAGAGAT